>JALYJV010000260.1 GCA_030775105.1 Pseudomonadota bacterium
GCGCTCCGCAAAAATCCACGAAATCGGCGATGCCGCAGTCGCGGGCGAGCTGTTCGAGATCGGCGCGCAATGGCCCGTCTCCAACAATGGTGTAGTGCGCTGCGATGCCTTCGCGGATCAGCGCAGCCGTGGCCAGGATGCCTCTGGCGATGCCTTTTTGCTCCACCAGGCGCGCCACGGTGAGCAGCCTTAGCGTCGCTGGAGCGCGCCATTGACGAGGCGCGAACGAAAAACGGCTGACGTCGATACCGATCGGAATTCGGACAATGCGTTCGGGCGCGCAACCCAGTCGTTCAGTTTGCCGCTGCATGAATGCACTGGTCACGATGACGCAGGCGGCTTGCAGAAACAGGTGAGGAAATCCTGCGGTGCTTCCCGCGAGCGCCCGGTTGACGTCAAAGCCGTGAACTGAAACAACGAGTGGTATCTGAGTGACGTTGTGATGCCGCAATACTGCGAGCATTTCGCCGATGTGCCCGAAGTGGGCGTGCAGTAGATCAGGCTGCGGACTCAAGCGAAGGATTTTTGCTGCGAGTGGCACCAGATCGGCACGCATGGGGCCAGTGATTAGATGAGGCACCGCCCGGAGGGGCATGCGCGGCAGCAGTTTCAGCTTGTTGATGGCACGGGCACTGCGATTTCGAGCTGGAATCCACGTTGTTATCCGGGAACCGAGGCGTGCCGGATCGTAGTCGCCGTGGGTGATGCCCAGGTTGCCGATTTCGCGGCGCAACACTTGCACGTTGTGGCCGCAATCGAGCAGGCCGTTGATGTGATCAAGTACGAAAGTTTCCGACACGACCGGAAATTGGCGAGCGACAACCGCGATCGTCAGCGGCCGGCGTGTGATCGGAGCCAGTGCCGTGAGGTTTGCCGTTGCGCCGGTCATGTGGGCGCGGGCCGCTTGTTCGGGAAGCGATCCTTGAACTTCAGGATCGGCTTTTCAACCAGCACCTTCGACAGATGCGGGGTTCCGATCAGCACGCCGAGGGTCGCGATGACGCCGAGCCAGTGCAGGTCGGGCCCGAACAGTGCCATGACGTGCGGCTTGACGTAGTACAGCAGAGGCATGTGGAACACATACAGCGCGTAGCTGATCGAGCCGAAGTAGGCGAACAGGCGCGTGCGCAGAAACGCGGACGGGCGATTGCCGGGATTGACGACGATCAGGCCAATCAGACCGAAGAACAGCAGGTTGGTCCAGGTCCACAGCAGCGGTGAGCCGAGCAGTTCCGCCGGCCCCGGGGTCACGATGTAGCCGCGCACGATATACGGGGCAATACCCGCCGCGCCGATCAGCGTTGCTGCCGCGAGTATCAGGCTCAGGCCGCGACTGCCGTCGGTGCCGTGGTGGCGCAGATTGCGTGTTGTGATTGCCGCGAGCGCGACGCCGAGCATCAGGCCGTCGATCTGCGTGAGCAGGAGAATTGACACGAAGCCGGACAGGCGTGCCGTCGGTCCAAGCAGTGCGGCCAGCAGGCACGCGACGATGAGCCAGTTCAGCTTCATGCGCGGCACCAGCCACAGCATCAGCAACGGCAGGATCAGATAGAACTGCTCTTCAGCGGCGACGGTCCAGATCGGCAGCATGCCCGGCAGGAAGTCGAGTGCGAGCGCAGGATCGACGCCCTGCATGAAGTAGTACTGCGTGAACTGCAGATAGAACAGCGAGAACAGCCAGTCGGTGAAGTACGGGCCTTCCAGAAAGCCGCTGCCGCGCGTCGCGAGGTGATAGACCAGGATAGCGATCAGTGACAGGTAGTAGACCGGCCAGATGCGCAGGATGCGGCGCATGTAGAAGTCGCGCAGCGAAAAGCGCTGATCGAGCACCGCCTCGAGAATGATCCGGCCGATCAGATAGCCGGACAGCACGAAGAAGCAATTGACGAATCCCCAGCCCCAGAAGGTGTATTTCGGGGCCCAGTGGAAGACCACGACCATGCTTGCGGCGAGGCCTCTGAGGCCGTCCAGTTCCGGTATGTGTCGCATTGTCTGTTTCTGGTTCTGCGGAGAGCCGGTCGGGGTGAGCAGGTCAGGCCAGTTTGACGGCCATGAAGATGCCGCTGAACTGCGAATACCAGGTGTAGGCATCGCGACGGCCATCGAAGAACTCATGCACTGCGACGCGATTGCCGAGCAATGCGGCGTGCCCGTAATCCTCCATCGCGACGACACCACCCGTCGGCATGCGGGTTTCCCACAGGTACTCGAGCAGGAACTTGGTGGCACGATAGGAATCGCAGTCGATGAATGCGAATGAAAGGGGACCGGTATCGGTGTCGAGCAGGGTCTTGGTGAAATCGCCCTTGACCAGTTTCACGTTCGGGCGGTCGGAAAACTTTGCGCGAACGGAATCAAAGTCCACCGGGTGGGTGCCGCTCCAGAATCGGTCAACGCCGACGTCTTCGATTGGAAAGTTTTCGAACATGTCAAACATGAACAGCGTCTTGTCGCTGCCCAGCTGTTCGAGCACATTCGACAGCAGCCAGCCGCTGTGGCCCCAGTAGGAGCCGAACTCGGCGACGTTGCCGGGCACTGCGCGCTGGGTGATGGATTTCAGGATCTGGCTGAAATCGAGAAAGTCGCGGATCTCGGTCTTCTGCTGGAAGCGTTCCAGCGAGCGTTGATAGATTCGATAGAAAGCATCGCCGGATTCGGCGACCAGCGGCGTGACGAAATCTTCATTCTTGTAGCGGTCGTACTGGGCAATGGCGGCATTCTCGACATGCGGCAGCGCCACGTACTCCAGCGGAATCGACGCTGCAGCCGGAATGCGCACGAGCTGTCGGGCGACGCTCAGCTGCAGGCGCGCGTCGAGGCTTGCGATGGTGATGCAGCCAACATTGTCCAAGGCCTTCGCATCCAGGCCGGCAACGGTCTGCGGGGTGATCGCACGGGAAGTCAGTCCGAGTCGCTGGATTTCCGCAGCGACCGCACCGCAGTAAGCCCCGCTTTCGCCAACCAGCAGGATCTGCTGGCCGGGCCCGCTGCATGCAACTTTTGAAAGGTAGGCCAGCACCGCCGGCGTATCTTCCGGCCGGCGGACCCCGAAGCGATTCGGCTCCTGAGCGCGGCGGGCGGCAAAGCGGCGTTGCAGGGCCGTGAGCAGCGTACCCTTGCGGGCATGGTCGAGGGCGCGGCCAAGTGTATGCATCAGACTCATGGGCGGTCGAAAATCGTGGTTGTCGGACTGGGCTCCGGCAACGTCGCCGGGTGCATCGTTGCGGGCATGGGGGTGGCCCGCCGCGATTATATGCACATGGCCGGCCGGCGCTCGCTGGCCGGGGCTTGGCATGCGGAATGAATCCGTCCACCATAGCCGCCAACCCCCTTGTGCACTTTTGCCGGAGTCCAGACTTGTCCAGTTCGACCGAGCGCCGCTGGACGGAATTTGACGGCCTGCGTGGCTTCCTCTCGATGATCGTGGTCGTCGGCCACATCAGCGCATCCCTTGGCGTCTGGGCCTTTGCCAGCATGCAGCCTTGGTACTGGATGCCGATGGACATGTTCTTCGTGTTCTCCGGCTTCCTGCTCGGTCGCATCGCGATCACCAATATCGGGCAACCGGGCTTTCTGAAGTCCTACTTCGTGCGGCGCATCCTGCGCATCTGGCCGGTTTATTACGTGGTTGTCCTGACGGTGTCCGCCGTGGCGTTGGCACTGGTGGCGACCGGACACCAGCCAGAATCGTTGTGGAGCACGTCGGGCTTCATCAAGCAGATGCTTTTTCTGCAGTTCACCGAGTATTACCTGCTCGATGAGCGCGGAGCCTATCTGCAGGCCCTGTTTCACACCTGGTCGGTCTCGGTCGAAGAGCACTTCTACATCCTGCTGCCGCTGTTCGCTTTCCTGCTGCACAAGCGGAGTGTTCGCGTCATCGTCGGTGTTCTCCTGGTCGCATGCGCCGTCGCCGTCGTATTGAGAGCCGGGCTGGACATGCATTACTGGGTGCTCGGCACCCGCTTGCACAGCTTCGCGCTGGGCCTGCTGCTGGCCTACATGGTGCTCTGGGCGGAGCGAGGTCATTGGAGCCCTCTGCAATCACGCCGCCTTGTCGCGCTGTTCGGGCTCGTCGCGCTTGTCGCGGTGTTCCTGTCGCCTTTGATGCCAGGCCCGGCACGGGTCCGCTGGATGGCCCAATCGCTGACCGCCGCGGTCTACGGTGCGTTTCTCGTGGCGGCGATCTACCAGACCAACCTGGCCGGCGGACGCGGCATCCCGCTGCTGCAGAACCGGGTGCTGACGCATCTGGGCGAAATCAGCTATTCAACCTATCTGTGGCACTGGCCGTTGATGATCGCGATACGGCCTTGGGTGGTCGACGCGCATCTCCCTGAGCCGGTCGTCGTGGTGATGACGCTGGCCCTGGTGATTGCCGCTGCCAACCTGAGTTACTACACGATCGAACAACCGTTCCAGAAGCTGAAGCATCTGTGGGCGTATCGACCGACCAAGCAGCCGGATGTCCCGCCGCCTTCCCCGCCAGCAAGGGCCGGCATGGTGGTTGCGCGTGGCGAGTGAGCTGCGCGGGTTCCGGCATCCATTGCGCGACTGAATCGGGATTGATCCACGATTTATGCACAAGCCTTTGATTGACGCAGCGCGGCCGCGGGTGCTGCTGAGTTGTTCCGCCGGGCCGGTCGACCATCCGGCCACCTGGTCGGGAACTCCGCACAACCTGCTCCACGCCCTGCAGAAGGATGGCCAACTGGTTCCGGAAGTCCGCTTGCTTGGTGAGTCGCGTGCAGTGTCGCTGGCATCGCGGATCGACAACCGCCTGGGCTGGGCGCATCCCTCCGTACGTGGGCCGGGCTATCGGATCGCGCAGGGACTGCGCGTGCAGACCGCCGCGCAGGCTGCCGACTGCAGGGCGACGCTGCACTTCGGCTCCTATGACTTGCCGTGGACAGGTCAGCGTATGCCGGCCTACTTGTACATCGATACCAGTCTGGAACTGTGGATACGCCAGGCGGTCGCTGCGCAGGGCCTGTCGTCGGCGCAGCGACGTTGGTTTCATCGCTTCGAGCGCCACGCGCTGACTCGGGCAGAGCACATCTTCACCGTAGGCCAGCATGTCGCGGCCAATGTCATCGAACAGTTCGGCGTCGCTCCCGAACGTGTGACCGCGATCGGCACCGGGCGAGGCACGATCCGCCCATACAACGGCCCCAAGGACTATGCCGCGGGGCGCCTGCTGACCGTGGCCAAGGTGCGGCCGCATGACAAGGGCTTGCCTCTGCTGCTCGACGCGTTTGCGATCGCTCGTCAGACGCGACCGGAGCTGACACTCACCGTGGTGGGGGGCGCAAAATTCCCTGGTATCGAGAATCATCCGGGCGTTCGCGGCACCGGATGGATCGAGGCCGAAGAACTGCAGCAGATCTACGAGCAGTCGACGCTTTTCGTGATGCCGGCGATGTACGAACCGTGGGGGCTCGCCTATATCGAAGCCCTGGCCTGCCGCACGCCGGTGATGGGCTTCAATCGCAATGCGCTGCCGGAAATTTCCGATCATGGCCGATTCGGCTTTCTGACTGATCAGCTCGACGCCGCTGGCTTCGCCACCGCGCTGCTTGATGCCTTGCTTCAGCCTGAGCGCCTCGCACAGATGGGCGCGGCCGGGCAGGTCGATTGCCTGCGCCGCTACAGCTGGGAGCAAACCGCGGGCGCGCTTGCCGGGCGCATCTGTGCTGACCTGCAGCAGCGTGCGTCGCAGCGACGCGAGCGGAGCGCGCAGGCATGAGCGAGATCACTGCAGCGCCGGCATCGATTCGCTTTGCCGTTGTGACTGCGGCGCACCAGTGTGAAAACTGGGTGACGCGCGGCATCGCATCCCTGCGCGCGCAGACGCACGGCAATTTCCGTGCGGTGCTGATCGACGATCAGTCGACTGACCGGACCTTCGAGCGGGCTCGGGCCGCCGCCGCCGGCGATCAGCGCTTCGATATCATCCGCTCCGATCAACGAGTAGGTGCGCTCGCCAACATCGTGCGTGCGACCGCGCTGTCGGCCCAGGCTGCCGACGATGTCATCGTCATCATTGATGGCGATGATTGGCTCAAGCACGAGCGGGTGTTTGAACAGCTTGCAGTCCTGTACGCCAATCCGGACGTCTGGCTCAGCTACGGGAGCCACGAGCTGTTTCGGCCCCGCTGGCGAGATCGCCTGCGGGGGCGGTCGACGCGCGGGCAGGCCGAGAAGATTCCGGACTCGGTTTCTCGCCTCGGCTTGTTCCGCTACAGCAGCGGACCCTGGCGCGCGAGTCATCTGCGCAGCTACCGGAAATTTCTGTGGGACGGCGTACGCGACGCCGATTTGCGCGATACCGATGGTGAGTATTTCTGCTCGGCCGCTGACGTCGCGACGATGATGCCGATGCTGGAGATGGCGACCGCCGAGCATATGCGTTTTGTGCCGGATGTCCTCTATGTCTACAACAACGATCATGCGCTCAGCGACAACCAGGAACCGGTGCTGGCCACCGAGCGCCAGCAGTTCATCTGCGCGATGAAGATACGCTCGTTGCCGCGTTACGCACCCTTGCAGCGCTAGATCGCGCGAGGTCGCGCCAGCACGACAAAGATCATCGAATCCCGCGCGCGCGCCTCATCGCTGTGCAGGCGATCGGCGCCGGCAATCAGCAGTTGCATGATCAGGCAGAACGGCTTGCGCAGCAGGCGTGGCAGGTGGAAGTTGATGCTGTCCTGGGCCAGCTGCAGCGCCATCGGTAGCGTGCCCATTACGCCAGTGAATTCGCGCACCTCAAATTGCTGGTCTTCGAGCAGCTTGCGCAGGCCGGCACCGGTCCAGCGCCAGTAGTCGCCAGGCGACGGGTGATAGACCCAGACACCGTGTGTCGAAAGAATCAGCTGACCGCCCGGCTTGAGCAGGCGGCGCACCTCGCCGAGATAGGCGACCGGGTCGGGCACATGCTCAAGGACCTGGGTCGACAGCACCGCGTCGAAGAGCCCATCTGCAGCCGGCACATGACCGTCGTCGGCGATGATCAGGTCGGCGTGGGCATTGCCTTGGAGATCTGCGCCGATGTACTTCGCGCCGGTGGCCTCAACCATCGGCTGATACGGCCGGTTGCCGCAGCCCAATTCAAGCACTTTCATGCCGTTGCCGATTCCCGCCTGCTGCAGGCTGTTGCGGATTGCAGCACGCAGCTTCAGCAGAGCCTGACGATTCCAGTACCAGACCGGAACGCGAGTGGGTGCGCGTTCCATTGCGCTGAAGTCATTGGCCTGGGTCATTTCGATTCCGAACGTCGGAGCATGGGTGGGTCAGCAGCAGGCAGCGTGTTCAGTGCGGCGTCAGCGTGCGCCGCGCCTGTGGCTGCGGAAAATGCTGCCAGTACCAGTAGTAAAGGCGATACGGGAAGTGGCGCAGGATCTTGTTGCGCCAGTACGGATTCTCCAGCTTGGCGCCGCGCCATGGCGTTTGCTCCAGATGCTTCCAGTACAGCCGCCGCAGCGGATGGCCACTGGCGTCCATCCAGGGTTTGAACAGTCCTGAATAGTGAACGATGGCCGGATGCTTGCAAGTCTCCTGGACGATCGCGCGGGTAAACGGCAAATCACCAGGGCGCAGATCGTAGAACGGACTCTGCGCGTTGTAACGCGGATGCAGCGCCAGCCATCGGCCCTTGAGAACGGCGTTGAGTACATCCTGATCCGGGTAGAGTAGATCTGCGTGCGCGGCCTCCGCATAACGCAGCAGCGCCTCGCTGACGGCGTGCGCGCGCAACTGCTGCAGATTCATCAGCAGTACGCCGGAGTTGAAGTAGTCGAGCGGCCGGCTGATGCCCAGCGGCGCCAGGCGCTTTAAAGACTGGTGCGGGTACAGGGGGTTCACGACCGCAGCAATCCAGTGCTCGCCGAGCTCAGTCGCCCATAACGCGTCAAGCGCTTCACAGACCACAACATCGCTGTCCAGGTACAGCACCCGCTGCAGCTTCGGCAACATCTCCGGCAGCAGCATGCGCATCCAGGCATGTGTGCCGAAAACCGGATGCGGTTTCAGGCGCTTGGCCAGCGCTTCCGGAATACGCACATCGGCGAAGAAATTGCCACTGGCCTCGATCATCTCGACCAGCGGCGCCAGGGCTTCCGGTGGCGTTGTCCCGGAGTGCAGGAAATGCAACCGGAAGGAAGCGCCCTGCCCTTGGTG
>JALYJV010000261.1 GCA_030775105.1 Pseudomonadota bacterium
AGAACCTCGGCGACATCTACGCCGCGCTCGCCGGTGCCGCGTATAACCGCGCGCTGATGCTCGACGAGTCGAATCAGGTCGTGCGTCGCAAGCTGGCGCTGGTCAACGAGCTCGATGAAAACGGCCCGGCCGTGCCAGCCGCTGTTGCTGCGGCACCAGCCGTCGCCAAACCGGCAGCACCGGCACCTACCACCGTCGCACCTGCTGCTCCGGCCGCAGCTGCCCCGGCTGCTGCAGCACCGACCGCCGTCCCGGCTCCGGCCGCTGCTCCCGCAGCCGTCACCTCCACGGAAGTCGATTCGGCAACCCGCACCGCCGTGCAGAACGTTGCTGATGCCTGGGCGAGTGCCTGGTCGTCGAAGGATCTCGCCGGCTATTTCGCCGCGTACGCCGAAACCTTCACGCCGGAAGGCGGTGTTGCGCGCGCCACATGGGAAACCCAGCGCCGCGATCGGATTTCCGCGCCGAAGCGCATCAAGGTCAGCCTCAGCGAGTTCAAGGTCACGGCCAAGAGTCCGGGCAACGTGACGGTGAGTTTCCGCCAGGCCTACGAGTCCGACAACTTTGCCGATTCCGTGATCAAGCTGCTCGACATGACGAACACTGCGGGCGGTTGGAAAATCGCTCGTGAGTATTCGCGCTGAGCCTTCACACAATCGACTGATGGGCGTCGACTGGGCACGCAGGCTGGCGTGTGCTGCGCTGCTTGCAGGCTTTGGCGTGCAAGCAGCGCCGCCCGGCCCTGAACAGCAGTTCACTGCTGCCGTCGAGCAATTGCGCGCTGGCCGCTCCAGCGACGCGCTGGCCACGCTCGAAGCGCTGACCCGCAGCGAACCGAATTTCCATCTCGCCCAGCTGTTCTATGGCGAGCTGCTGTCGCTGCTGTCCGGCGCCGGCAATCCCATACTCACCGGCAGCATCACTGCGAATCTGCGTCTGCGCGATCTTGCCGACGAAGCCCGTGTGCGTCTGGCCAGCGAGAAGGCTGCGCCGCAGCCCGGCATGGTGCCCAACGCGCTGCTCAAGTTGGCGGACAATTACAAGCGCGCAATCGTTGTCGATCTGCCACGTGCGCGCCTCTACGTGATGGCCAACGATCACGGCAAGCTGACACTGGAACGGCATCATTACGCTGCGATGGGCCGCAATGGCTCACGCAAGCAGACTGCGGGTGACCTGCGCACACCGGTCGGTCTGTATCACGTCACCCACTGGATCGGCGATTCGCAACTGCCGGAGCTGTACGGTGCCGGCGCGCTGCCGCTGGACTATCCGAACGCCTGGGATCAGCTGCAGCGTCGCACCGGTTCCGGCATCTGGCTGCATGGCGTGCCGCGCGATACGTTCTCGCGTCCGCCGCGTTCCAGCGAAGGCTGTGTAACGATGTCCAACGCCGATCTCGACGTACTGCGCGGCGATGTCGACTACGGCATGACGCCGGTTGTGCTCAGCGACGAGATCGAATGGGTGCCGGCCGCCGCCGTCGAAATCGTACGCGACAGCCTGCTGCGCCGCATCGAGGACTGGCGCAAGGCCTGGTCGAGCAAGAACACCGAAGCGTATCTGGCGTACTACGCCAGGGATTTCAGCGTCGACGGCATGAATCTCGCCGACTTCTCCGCGCACAAGCGCCGCGTCAACGCGAGCAAGAAGTTCATCGACGTGCGCCTCAGCGACATCAGTCTGTTCCGTTATCCGGGCACTGAAGATGGCCTGCTGCTCGCGGAATTCACGATGGATTACGGCTCGGACAACTACAAGACCACGTCCGACAAGCAACAGTTCTGGCGCCGCGACGACGCGGGCAACTGGAAAATCGTGCGCGAGATCAATCGCTAGCCTCTGCACCGGTCTCTCGATACACCGTGCGCTGGGCGCACGGCACTCGAGGCGAACGGCCTGGTTTGTAACTGGAAGAATCAATAGAATCCCTTCGGTTCGCGTGCCCGCGATAGCGGATGTATCGAGAACCCGCGGCGAACCCTACCGCGAACGCTCGATCCGCACACCCACGCTCTTCACCCCGGCCACGGCGCCCGGCTTGCTGATCGAAATCCGCACCTGCTCGATCGCAAACTCGGCAAGCAGCAGCTGAGCAATCTGCTCGGCAAGCGTTTCAAGCAAGGCCGGTTGCAGTTGCAGCGCAATCTCGCGCACGCGTTCCGACACGGCCGCGTAATTCACTGCATCGGCAACCTGATCGCTCTTCGCTGCTGCCCGCGTGTCGACGCCCAGTTCGAGATCGAAGATCAGCGGGCGCTTTAGCTCGCGCTCCCAGGCGTATATGCCGACGATGGTTCTGACTTCCAGTCCGTGGATGAAAACCGTGTCCATGCGATCTCGCTTCAGTGTGAGCTGCGTGGTGGCCTGAGGTCGGCCAGCGCCCAGCGCGGCGTCGTGAACAGCTTGCCGCCAGCGGCGACCCCATCGCTGCGGCGCACCCAGCCGGCGTAGGCGACCATTGCTGCGTTGTCGGTGCAGAACGCCTGTCGCGGAAAATGCAGATCGGCTTTGCGGCGCTGGGCGAACGCCTGCAGCTTTTCGCGCAGGCGCAGATTCGCACCGACACCACCGGCGACGACGACGCGGCGCAGATTCGCCGCATCCAGCGCGCGCTCAACCTTGATCACCAGCGTGTCGGCCACGGCTTCCTGGAAGGCGTAGGCAAGATCGGCTTTCTGCTGCTCGCTCGCGTTCGGCGGCAACGCCGTGAGCACGGCCGTCTTCAGGCCGCTGAAACTGAATTCGAGACCGGGGCGATCGGTCATCGGCCGGGGAAATTTGAACGGGCCGGGCTGCCCCTGTTCGGCCAGCTTGGCCAGATACGGTCCGCCTGGGTACGGCAGACCGAGCATCTTGGCGGTCTTGTCGAAGGCCTCGCCAACGGCGTCGTCCAGGCTCTCGCCGAGCAGCTCGTATTCGCCGTAGCCGCGCACGGCAACCAGCATGGTGTGGCCACCGGAGACCAGCAGCGCGAGAAACGGAAACACCGGGGCCGGCGTCTCGAGCATCGGCGCGAGCAGGTGCGCCTCCATATGATGCACCGGGATCAGCGGAATGCCGCTCGCACTGGCCATGCCTGCAGCCACCGACGCGCCAACCATCAGCGCACCGATCAGTCCCGGCCCGGCGGTGTAGGCCACGCCGCCGAGTTCATCGACGCTGACCTTGGCCTGCGACAGCGCGGCGCGGATCAGCGCATTGATGCGCTGCACGTGATCACGCGAGGCCAGCTCCGGCACGACGCCGCCGTATTCGGCATGCAGGTGGATCTGGCTGTGCAGCGTGTGCGACAGCAATCCGCGTTGCCCGCAGTACACCGCTGCGGCAGTTTCGTCGCAGGAGGTTTCGATTCCGAGGATGGGCGCGTCAATGCTCGCAGCAGGCATGGCCGCTATTGTAGTTGACGCCTGCCGTCCGCTTCTCGATGCTTTTCAACAGAAGCAGCCCGAACAATCAGGACAGCGGCAGAAGCCGCGGGGCTGCCATAAGGGAGAATCACGATGGCCCAGCTGGCGACGCTGTGGGCGCGCGCGCAGAACGGACTCGAGGCCGATCTGGTCACGGTCGAAGTGCATCTCGCGCCGGGCCTGCCCGGACTGAATATTGTCGGCCTGCCGGAAGCTGCGGTCCGCGAGGCCAAGGACCGCGTGAAGGCGGCGATCACGACCTGCGGCTATCGCTTCCCGCTGCAGCGCATCACCTGCAATCTCGCGCCAGCCGATCTGCCGAAGGAAGGCTCGCGCTTCGATCTGGCGATTGCCCTGGGCATCCTCGCTGCGTCCGAACAAATCCCGTTGTCCGCTCTGCGCGAGCTGGAAGTGCTGGGCGAGCTGTCATTGTCTGGCGAGATCCGTGGCGTGCCCGGCACCCTGCCAGCCGCACTCAAGGCGGCAGCGGCTGACCATGCGCTGTTGGTGCCTGCAATCAATGTCGGCGAAGCCACGCTCGCACCGGCGGCGCGCATTTATGCGGCAACGCATCTGGGAGAGCTGTGCGTCAGCCTGCAGCGCGGCACATTGGTTCGCGCCAGCCTCGACGCGATCAGCACACCACCTGCCATTGCATACGAAGACCTCGCCGATGTCCGTGGTCAGGCGCAGGCACGGCGCGCGCTGGAAGTCGCCGCGGCCGGCAATCATTCGCTGTTGCTGCTCGGACCGCCGGGTGGCGGCAAGTCCATGCTGGCGCGGCGCCTGTCAGGCATCCTGCCGCCGCTGAGCCAGGCCGAAGCACTTGAAGTCGCGGCAGTGACCTCGGTGGCGCGCGGCGGCTTCGATCCGGCCAGCTGGGGCCAGCGACCGTATCGCGCGCCACATCACACTGCCTCCGGTGTTGCGCTGGTCGGTGGCGGCGGTCAGCCGCGCCCGGGCGAGATCACGCTGGCCCATCATGGCGTGCTCTTCCTTGATGAACTTCCTTCCCACCGGAGAGTTAGATTTCCATCCGATTCTCCCAGTATGAATTTGAACGCAGGACGCTCGAAGTCCTGCGCGAACCAATGGAGAGCGGTCACATCACCATTTCGCGCGCCGCGCGGCAGGTGGATTTTCCCGCGCGCTTCCAGCTGATCGCAGCAATGAACCCGTGCCCCTGCGGCTGGCTTGGCGATACCTCCGGCAAATGTCGCTGCACGCCGGAACAGGTGCTGCGCTACCGCGGCAAGATTTCAGGGCCGCTGCTGGATCGCATCGACCTGCAGCTGTTCATGCCGCGCGTCGAGGCGGCGCAGCTGGGCCGTGACGCTCAAGTGTCGGAATCGAGCGCCGCAGTCCGCGAACGGGTGATGGCTGCGCGACAGATCCAGCTTGAACGTCAGGGCGTGACCAATGCCCAGCTGCAGGGCAAGGCGCTGGGCCGCAATGCGCAGCCGGACATCGAGGCCGAAGCGCTGCTGCAGACCGCGCTGTCACGTCAGCTGCTGACCGCGCGCTCCTATCATCGCTGCCTGCGCGTCGCACGCACACTGGCTGATCTGGATTCGTGCGAACGGCTCAGCGTGAATCACGCGGCCGAGGCCCTGAGTTATCGGGAGCTGGATCGCGCACCATGAAAAAGGGCCGCCCGAGGCGGCCCTTTTGGTGCTTCTGGCAAAGCGTTCGGCTTACAGGTCGAACCCGTACTTGCCGGACAGAACGAACTTGACGTCGTCTTCGTCGATGTCGGTGGCGATTGCCGCCAGACCCATCGAGAAGCCGTTGCCGGCAGAGGCCGACACACCGATGCTGTAATCAAGGATGTCTTCGAGCGCGTCGTCGTCAAACGTCTGCTGGCCTACGCTGACATCCAGCGTCGCCTTCTCGGCAACCGGGAACGACAGCTTGAGATACGGATAGATCACAGCTTCGTCAGTAACGGCGAAGTAGTCGGCGACACTGTAGTTCACGCCAAGCTTGGCCGGACCAAAGCTCACCGAGCCGTAGATTTCGATCGTGTTGTTGGACGGATCCACTTCTACACCACCCTCTTCCTCTTCCGAGTAGTAGTAGTAGATACCGCCGATGTCATAGCCGAAGTCGCCGGCCTTGCCGCTGAAGCCGGCGTAGAAGTCGATTTCTGCAGAGGTGCCAGTGGCGCTGGCGAAGCCGATCGTCGAAGCCCAGGTGCCGACGTACAGGCCGGACTCTGCGGCGTAGTCAAAACCACCCGACACGGCAGCGCCCGAAGTCTGTTCAATACCGCGGAACAGATACTGGCTCGTGACGCCCACATTGGCGGTCGCGCCAGCCAGCACGCTACCCGAGAACACACTTGCGCCGAGAACGACGGCGCTCAAAACCGAACGCTTGAAAGTCATTGTGTAAGCCCCTCTTGGTTTGAATACTCCGCAGGCGACAAGCGCTCTACTGCGGCCCGGCAGGACTAACGCAATCGCTGTGCCAACTGGCGGTGGTGCGTGGTTTCGACGAAGCCCGCTCAATTGGAGCGCCAGTTTTGGGGCGATCAGGGCGGAAAAATGCTTCCGGCCCGCGAGTTTGGCCCGGATCTACCACAAGTCGGAAGGATTTGGGGCGCAGCGCACCAAGATGGGGCATGACGGCGTGATCAGCGCCCCAAAACAAAAGGGCCGGCATCAAGCCGGCCCTTTTGTGTGCATCGCTGCTACGAATCAGACGCCCGACTGTTTCAGCAGATAGATCACCGCATCGTGAACTTCCTGGTCGCTCAGGCTCGGGTCGCCACCCTTGGCCGGCATCGAACCCTTGCCTTGGACAGCATGCCCGACGAGGCCATCGAGGCCGCCAGCAGCGCTCATGCGCGCTGCCCAGACCGCCTTGTCGCCCGTTTTCGGAGCCCCGAGCACACCGGCGCCGTGGCAGCCCGCGCAAAGATTGGTATTGACCTGCTCGCCGGAATACGCGGCGCGCGGCGCGGCAACCGCACTGACCTTGAGCAGGGCGGCAGGGTCGGTAATCACCTGGCCGACCGGCTGAGTGCGCTCATCGACCAGCGCAACGGCGGCCGGATCAACCTGCTCGTCACCGGAGTCATACCAGCGTGCGGCGGCAATACAGATGAAGAAGATGCCAAACAAGCCAGCCATGACCAGGCTGAAATTGGTAAAGAAGACCTTGTCGTGGTCTTGATGGTCCACGGAAAACTCCTGATTGGGTGCCCGATTGGGTGCCTTGTGCGGGGCGCAAAGTATAGCGGCACGGTCCCCGGCCCGCCTAGGTCCGCGTGGTTTCCCTGTGGAATGATTCGTTGAACGCGCTGCGGCAAGCGCACCACTTCTGGCGCGCGCCTTGCAAAGCGATGCACCAGGGACCATCAGTAACGGCGTATCAGTCAGTCGGGTGCGCGCTGACGTTTCAAGACGAGTCGATAAACTGCACCCATGGAGCTGACCGAACAACTGATCTTCATTGCCGGCCTGCTGTTTCTGGTCAGCATTCTGGCAACGGTGATCACGCCGCGACTGGGCATCCCGCTGCTGCTGGTGTTCCTGATCGTCGGCATGCTTGCCGGCGAAGACGGCCCGGGCGGCATCCCGTTCCACAATTATCAGCTGGCCAATCTGGCGGCGACTGCCGCATTGGCCGTCGTGCTGTTCGACGGCGGCATGCGCACGCACCTGTCCAGTTTCCGCATGAGTTTGCGACCGGCGGTGAGTCTGGCCACGGTCGGGGTGTTGATTACCGCCGGCATCACCGGGGCATTTTCGGCCTGGCTGCTGAACCTGAGCCTTGCCGAAGGCATGCTGATCGGCGCCATCGTCGGCTCTACCGATGCCGCTGCAGTGTTCTCGCTGCTGCATACCCAGGCGGTATCGCTGAACAAGCGCGTGTCCTCGACACTGGAGATCGAATCCGGCACCAACGATCCGATGGCGGTGTTCCTCACTGTCGCGCTGGTGCTGTTTCTGCAGGCCCCGGACAGCTTCGGGGCTCCTGAAGCACTGTGGATGTTCGCCAAACAGATGGCGATCGGCTCAGCCTTGGGCATGGCCGGCGGCTGGTCGCTGAGCCGGGCGATCGATCGGCTACATCTCAGCGACTCGCTCTACCCGCTGCTTGCGCTGTTTGGTGGCTTGCTGATTTTCGGCATCACAGCACTGGTCGGCGGCAGCGGATTTCTCGCCGTGTATCTGGCGGGTCTGCTGCTCGGCAATCGGCCGATCCGCGCCGCCGCAAGCATTCGTCGCTTCCATGACGGCATTGCCTGGATGAGCCAGATCGGCATGTTCGTGATCCTTGGCCTGCTGGTGGCACCACACCAGCTGCTGCCCCTGATCGGCAGCGGCCTGCTGATCTCGGTCGTTCTGATCCTGCTCGCACGGCCTCTGGCGGTGTGGATTTCACTGTTACCGTTCAAGTTCCCGCAGCGCGAGAAAACTTACATCGCCTGGGTCGGCCTGCGCGGATCGGTACCGATTGTGCTTGCAACCTACCCGTGGCTGGCCGGCCTCGAGAACGCTGCGCTGATCTTCAACATCACGTTCTTCATCGTGCTTGTGTCACTGGTGCTGCAAGGCTCGACGGTTGCGCTCGCCGCGAAGTGGCTAGGGCTGCAGGTGCCCGCACGCTCGGCGCGCATTCATCGCGTGGACATTGATCTGCCGGGCCAGCGCGGATTCGAGGTTGTGAGCTATCGGGTTGCCCGCAACAGCCGCCTGATCGATGCCCGGCCCAAGGATCTGGTGCTGCCGGAGCTGTCGCGCGTCATCTGCGTTTCGCGCGGCGGCCGCGTGCTGGGCTATCGCGAATGGGGCGGGCTGCGCGCGGGCGACTACATTTCCCTGCTGACTGCGCAGGCACAATTGCCGGCGCTCGACGCCTTGTTTGAATCCGCGCAGGAACCGGTCGATCCGGCTGCGCGTCAGTTCTTCGGCGAGTTCGTATTCGGACCCGATGTGCTGATCAGCGAGCTGTGCACGTCCTATGGCATCACTCAGCCACCCGCAAGCGATGGCCTTTCATTGGCCGAGATCGTGCGCCGCCATCTGCCGCATCCGGTGATTGGTGACAGTCTGCGTCTGGGCGAACTGAAACTGGTGGTGCGCAAGATCAGCGGCGACAAACCGGTGGAGATCGGCTTGCGTCTACCGCACTGAACCGCCGCCTTCCTGCGCGAGCCTCTGCAACTGCTGCGTCCGCATCAGCAGGTAGACGGCGAATCCGGTTGCAACGCCAGGCACGGCACCGAGCAGCAAGGCAATCCAGCCGTGGCGTATGCCGTGCGCGCTACGCTCGTAGATCACCCACACGGCAAGCACGCACCAGCAAAGAATCGCATCGAGGGCGTAGCCCGATGAGTATGGATTGACGAAGCCTGCGGCAGCAGCACCAATCACATCACCGGATGCCAGCAAGGGAGGTACAACCAGCACGCTGAAGGCCACGGCAAAGCTGGTGCCCAGCACGACGAGTAGAATCTTGAACATCGCGGGATTCATCGCGGGACTCCGATCAGTCCAGTTGGATCAGTGCCTCAACCCTAGCACGACACCGAACAGCGTCGACGGAAATCACGAAGCCCTCAGCGCGACGGCGCGCATTCGAAGCTCTGCCTGCCGCAGCCTATCGAGCCAAGAGCTTGTAGAAATAGACCGTCGCTGCCAGTTCACCATTCGGATGCGCGGCGTACTGCGGAATCGCGCCACCGCGCGTCCAGCCCAGATGACTGTAGATCGATTCCGCCGCAGAGCCCTGCAGGGTATCGAGCACCAGAAGGTGCCGGCCGCGCGCGATGGCTTCCGCCTCGGCAGTTTCCATCAGACGACTGGCGATGCCCTGACCGCGATGACTGCGCAGGACCAGCAGCTTCTGCACATCCGCACGGTGGCGGCCGTTGGCCTTGGCGCACGGCGCAAGCTGCACCGAGCCGACGATACGGCCGTTGTCCTCAGCGATCCACAGACACAGAGCGGCACCGAGCTCGCCGAGCACCTGCGTCCAGTACGTCTCCGCTTCCGAGGTCGGCAGATCAGCGAGAAAACCCACCGATGCGTCGCCGGCGACCGAATCCTGCAGCAGCTCGCACAGTCCTCGAACTTGCTGCGCATCGGCCTGCACGACCATCCGGATCGTGACCGCCATGAGGCGCTCGCTACTTTGTCGCGCCCGCCGCAAGCTGTGCAGCCACATCCTGCGCCAGCTTCTCGGCAAACTCTGTGGGCACTTCGCCGACTCGCGTCATGCTCTCCGCATCGTCGTCTTTGGTGATGTACGCCATCGTCGTGGCATCGAGATCAGTGATGACAATAGTCGAGACCTCACCAACCTTGTCCGGATGGCTCGCCGAGAACACGACCTTCATCGTCAGCTTGTCACCATCGAGAACCCAGGCACATTGATCGGTCGCCCAGTGCGTGGTGCCGACCAGCGAGGCTTTGGCGACCTGGCCGCAGTTGCCGTCCGCGACAATGACGGTGTACATCGCCGCCTTGGCGACCAGGTTTTTCTTTTCGAGCTTCCAGATACCGGGCAACTGCGCCCGATCGATATCGGCGGCGTGTGTCGTGCTGATGGGGATCAGACCTGCCAGGAAGCAAAGCACCGCTGTTGTCTTCATACTTTCCAACGCAGATCAGCCAATGTCATCGCAGCGATCGCTGGGCACGCAGCCATCCACCGGACGCGAGTCCGGCAGATGACTGCTGCCCATCCTGTTGAATCAAGCGCCTTTGGGATTGGAGCCGAAGCGGTTCTCGCCCGGCGTGCTGTCCAGCACGAAAAACACCAGCAGGACGATGGCACCGACCAGCGGCACCAGA
>JALYJV010000262.1 GCA_030775105.1 Pseudomonadota bacterium
GCGCACAGCCAGAACGGCAACAACAACGCGTACTGCCAGGACAATGAAACGAGCTGGCTCGACTGGAGCCGGCTGGAGTCTGATCGCGGCAGTGCGATGCATGATTTCGTCCGTCGACTGATCTCGCTGCGGCGCAGCTACGCGCCGATGCATGGGCCGCGCTTCATGCACAGCCGCACCGAGCCGGCGCCGGGCTTGCGGGATACCGGCTGGTTCGACGAGGCGGCCAATCCGCTGAAGGCCGAAGACTGGGACAACGGATTCGCCCGCCTGCTGACGTTGCGCCGCGTCGTGACGGACAACGACGGCGGTGTCGATATCGCACTGCTGTTGTTCAATGCCGATGACAAGGCGCACGAGTTCCAGCTGCCGGTGCCGCCGTCATTGGCTGAGGTCCTGCACTACAGGCTGCTGCTCGATACCGCGGAGCCCGAACGCAGGAATGAGGCGATCGATGCCGATCGCTACCTCCTCGAAGACAAGAGTGTTGCGCTGCTGGTCGGCCGTCTGAGCGCCGAACAGGTGATGCAAGCGCAGCGCGAGATCGGCAATGAAACCGCGCACACCGGCGCAGCCGGGGATGCTGCTGATCCGGCAGCGACGGAAGGAAACGGATGAGCCGTAACTACCGTCAGCCGCTGACCTATGGTGCCGAGTTTGGCGAGGGCGGTCATACGCGCTTCCGTCTGTGGGCGCCGGCGCAGTCCGCTGTCTCCGTCGAGATCAACGGGACGCGAATGCTGCCGATGCGGGCCGTCGACGACGGCGAGTTCGAGGCGATGGCGCTGTGCCGTCCCGGCGACCGTTACCGCTACCGGCTTGCCGATGGATTGACCGTACCGGATCCGGCGTCGCGCGCGCAGAGCAGCGATGTGCACTCAGACAGCCTGATCGTCGATCCATGCGCCTATGTCTGGCGCAACACGCAATGGCGCGGGCGGCCTTGGCACGAAACCGTGATCTACGAATTGCACGTTGGCGCCTGCGGTGGCTACGCCGGTGTTGTGCAACTGCTGCCATGGCTCGCCGAGCTGGGCATCACTGCGGTCGAGCTCATGCCGGTCGCCGATTTTCCCGGTGCGCGCAACTGGGGCTACGACGGTGTGTTGCCGTATGCGCCGGACCGCGCGTATGGCACGCCCGACCAGCTCAAGGCACTGATCGACGAGGCGCACGGCCTCGGCCTGATGATCTTTCTCGACGTCGTCTACAACCATTTCGGGCCGGACGGCTGCTATCTGCACCGCTACGCACCGCAGTTCTTTCGCGATGACCGGCCGACGCCATGGGGCCCGGCCATCGACTACCGGCGCGAGCAGGTGCGTACCTACTTCGCCGACAACGCGCTGTACTGGCTGCAGGAATACCGCATCGACGGTCTGCGTTTCGATGCCGTGCATGCGATCGAGGATGACGGCTGGCTGGCAGAGGTCGCGGTGCTGCTGCGCGGCGCCGTCGCGCCGGGCCGCCACATCCACCTGATCCTTGAGAACGACGCCAACGACCCGGCACCGTTGCGTCGGGATGCCGGCGCCGGCTTCGATGCGCAGTGGAACGACGACTTCCACCATGCGCTGCATGTGCTGCTGACTGGCGAGGACAACGGCTACTACCGCAACTTCGCCGATGCACCGGTCGCTCATCTGGCGCGCTGTCTGGGCGAAGGCTTCGCGTATCAGGGCGAGTACTCGGCTAGCCACGGCCGGCCGCGTGGCACGTCGAGTACGGATTTGCCGCCGCAGGCCTTCGTCAGCTTTCTGCAGAACCACGACCAGACCGGCAATCGCGCGCTCGGCGAGCGCCTGACGACGCTGGTGGACAGGGACGCGCTGCACGCGGCGACTGCGCTGTTGCTGCTCGCGCCGCAGATTCCGTTGCTGTTCATGGGCGAGGAATGGGGCTGCGAGCGACCGTTCCGCTATTTCACCGACCACAACGCGGAGTTGGCTACCGCGGTGCGCGACGGTCGGCGCCGCGAGTTCGCCGGATTTTTGCACAGCGCGCCTTCGGTGACCGTTCCGGATGCGAACTCGATCGACAGCTTCGTCGCATCGCTGCCGGACTTCGAGATCGCGCGGAACGGAAATGACAGTGAGGCGAGCGCGCGGCGCATCGACGAGTGCCGCCGTCTGCTGAAGCTGCGCCACGAAGTGCTGGTTCCGCGCCTGCAGGACCCACGCACGAATCGCGGCTGCGTCAGAACCAGTTCACTCGGGAGTGAAGTGATCGGCACGGCAGCGGTCCGTGCACGCTGGTGTCTGGCGGATGGCGCGGTACTGACGATCGCTTCGAATTTCGCGGGTACGTCCGTCAACCTTGCCCGGCCAGCGGGCGTCCTGCTCTACGACAGCGCGCCGGAGAGTGTCGCGGGCGCCGATCATCTGCCGGCACGCAGCACGCGCGCCTGGCTGGATGCCGGCGCATGAGCGGTACGCATCTGCAAGCGCTGGCCAGCGCCTCTGGGCTGAGCCCGGAATGGACCGACTATCGGGGCCGGCAACATGTTGTCGCCGATGAAGTGTTGCGAACGATCCTGTTGGCGCAGGGCATCGCCTGCGAGACCGAGACCCAGGTGCTGGAAAGTCTGCAACAGCTTCATCGTGATGCATTGCCCGCCGGCAGCCTGCTGACCGTCGACGTCGGCGCTCCGTTCGTGCGGCCTGCGGGCATGAACCGGCGCGGGCTTTTCCAGCTGCAGTTCGAAGATGGCTCGAAGCAGGACATCTACCTCGATGCCGACGAACCCTTGCCGGCAGTCGCCACACCCGGCTATCACCACCTGCTGGACGGGGCCGGCCGGCAACTCGGTCTCGCCGTGGCGCCGCTGCGTTGCTGCACTGTGGCCGACATCGCTGCGGGCTCGCGCGAGAGAAAGCGCTGGGGCCTCGCTGCGCAGGTGTACTCGCTGTCATCGCGCGGCGACGGTGGCATCGGCCATTTCGGCGGTGTTGCTGCCCTGGCGCGCGCCGCCGCCAACTGCGGCGCAGATGCGATTGCGATCAGCCCGGTCCATGCCGGATTTGATGCCTACCCCGACCACTACGGCCCGTATTCGCCGTCAAGCCGCTTCGCCCTCAATCCGCTGTACGCGGATCCGCGCGCGGCGTTCAGTGCGGATGCGGTTCAGGCTGCTTTGACGGCTGCCGCGTTGTGCGACGAGTACGCGGAACTCGAAGGTATGGCGCTGATCGACTGGCCGCGCGCGACCCGCGCCCATTCACGCCTGCATCGCGCGTTGTACGCGCAACTGATGCGCAGCGAAGCGTCGCCGCGCGCCGAGTTCGAAGCCTTTCGGCGCGAGTGCGATCCCAGCCTGCATGCGCATGCCTGTTTTGAGGCGCTGCACCGGCATTTCGTCGAGCGCGATCCACCGCTGTACGACTGGCGCCGCTGGCCGGCCGAGTACGCCGATGCCCGGAGCCCTGCGGTCAGCCGGTTCGCCGAGCAGAGCGAGCACGAAGTCGGCTACCACCTCTTTCTGCAGTGGCTGGCTGATCGCAGTCTTGGTGTTGCGCAGCGGCAGGCACGCGAAGCCGGCATGGCGATTGGCCTGATCGGCGACCTGGCGATCGGCACCGATGCATCCGGCAGCCATACCTGGAGCAAGCGCAGTGACATGCTGCTCGGTCTGAGCATCGGCGCGCCGCCGGACATGCTCAATGCCTTCGGCCAGAACTGGGGCCTGTCGGCAATGTCGCCGCGTGCGCTCACGCAGGGAGGTTATGCGTCGTTCATCGAACTGCTGCGACGGAACATGCAGCATGTCGGTGGCGTGCGGCTCGATCACGTGCTCGGCCTGCAGCGTCTGTGGCTGGTCCCGGACGGGGGTAGCCCGACCCAGGGCGCCTATCTCAGGTATCCGTTCGATGATCTGTGCCGGCTGGTCGCCCTCGAATCCTGGCGTCATCGTGCGATTGTGATCGGTGAGGATCTCGGCACCGTACCCGACGGCTTTCGCGCCCAGCTCGCGGCTCGCGGGATTCTCGGTACCGATGTGATGTGGTACGTCCGCGAACATGGTCTGTACACCGATCCACGACGCTGGCCATCGACGGCAGTGGCGATGACGAGCACCCATGATCTGCCCACGGTCGCCGGCTGGTGGCTGGGGCGTGATATCGAATGGCGCTCGGAACTGAAGCTGTATGCAGAAGACGACAGTGCCGAAGCCGCATCGGCCACACGCAGGACCGACCTGGCGGCGTTATGGGCCGCCTTCATGCATGCCGGCATCGTGGACGGGCCCTTGCCTGCGAATCTGAGCGCTGCGGAGTTTGTCGCCGCCGCTGCTGCGTTCATCGGCCTGACTCCGTCGCCGCTGGCTCTGCTGTCGATCGAAGACGCGCTGATGCAGACCGAGCAACCGAACATCCCCGGCACCAATGGCGGTCATCCGAACTGGTGTCGACGGCTGATCGATCCCGAAGCGCAGATCGTCGCGCGTGCCGAGGTGCGTGCGGTGCTGGCGGCACTCGATGCGGCGCGTGCTAGTACCGTGACTCAGAGATAACGGAGCACAATGAAACGGATGGATTTTGGTGTGTGGCAAGGCGCAAGGAGGAGTCATAGCCGTAGCTATGGCGACGACGAGGCAATGGGCCAGTCGAGGAGTGACTCGATGTCACTCCGAGATAAGCCCATTGCCCGCCACGCGTCAAAAGACGCCGTTTCATGTTGCGGAATCTCTGAGTCACGGTACTAGGGATTGAGGTGACGATCATGAACGCACCACTGCGCAGCTTGCCGATCAACGCCGCCGCAGACCGGCCGCCACATCACCGCAGAACCTGTCCACGAGCCACTGCGCGCCTGCAACTGACGCCGACGTTCGGGTTCGACCACGCCCTCGGCCTGCTGCCGTACTTCGAAGCACTGGGGATCAGTCACCTGTTCGTATCGCCGATCCTGACGGCGCGACGCGGCTCGACGCACGGTTACGACGCCATCGATCATCGCAGTGTCAACGAGGAACTCGGCGGCGAGCCGGGCCTGCGTCGGCTCGTCGACGGCTTGCGCGCGCGGGACATGGGTCTGATCGTCGACATCGTGCCGAACCACATGGCCGTCGGTGGCAGCGACAACCGGCGCTGGCTCGACGTGCTCGAATGGGGCAGGGACAGCGACAACGCCGAGTTCTTCGACATCGACTGGGATGTCAACGATCCGGCGCTGCGCAATCGTGTGCTTGCCCCGTTTCTCGGCAAACCCTACGGCGAAGTGCTCGCCGACGGCGAACTGAAGCTGCAGTTCGATCCGGCACGCGGCCGTTTCCATGTCGCGTATTACGAACATCATTTTCCGATTGCGGCACCGCACTATCCGAACCTGCTGAAGATTGCCGGGCTGGAGAAGGTCGCCGAACTGTTCCGCCCGGCAGGCGGGCGCCGCACAAAGCATGGCCGGCGGCAGTTGTTCGAGAGTGCCTGTGCGGCACTCTCGACGGCAGCGCACGATGCCGCCGCGAAGGAGGGGATCGCTGCGCTCCTGCTCCGCTACGATGCCCACCACGGCGGTGCCGAAAGGCTGAATCGTCTGCTCGAACAGCAGCACTACCGGCTGTCGTGGTGGCGCACCGCCGGCGATGAGATCAACTGGCGGCGTTTCTTCGACATCACCGGGCTGGCTGCGCTGCGCATGCAGGAATCGGTGGTGTTCGAGTCGGTGCACGAAACCATCTTCCGCCTGTATCGCGAAGGCCTCATCGATGGCCTGCGTATCGATCATGTCGATGGTCTCGCCGATCCGCGCGGCTATTGCCGGCGTCTGCGCGCACGGCTGGAGTTGCTGGCGGCGGATCGGCCGGCACATGCACTTGCCGGATCGCCGTATCTGGTCGTCGAGAAGATCCTTGCGCCCGGCGAGCGCCTCGCGCGCGACTGGAACATGGACGGAACCTCCGGCTACAGCTTCATGAACGACGTCAGCGCCCTGCTGCACGACGCCGACGGCGAGGCGGCGTTGACCGGCCTGTGGCAGTTGCATGGCGATGGCGGCAACTTTGCCGAAGAGGAACGCAAGGCGCGGCGGCGCATTCCGCAGGAACTGTTCTCGGCAGACTTCAACGCCTGTGCGCACGCGCTGCATGCGATTGCGCGCGCCGATCCGCGCTGGCGAGACTGGTCAATCGCGGCGGTGCGCCGTGTACTCGTCGAGATGCTCGTGCATTTCCCGGTCTACCGGACCTACGTCGATGAGCGCGGCCGCAGCGCGGCAGACGCGGAGATCATGAAGCGGGTCGTCGCGGATGCAATGACCGGCGTCCGGCCTGGCGAACGGCCGCTGCTGCTGCTGATTGATCGCTGGCTGGGCGCGGAGCCGCCGCGCTCGGCGGCGACTGCACAGGCGCGACGCGCACGGCTGCGAGCCCTGGCGCGCTTCCAGCAACTCACCTCACCGGTTGCCGCCAAATCGGTCGAGGACACCGCGTTCTATCGTCATGGGCGTCTGCTGTCGCGCAATGAAGTCGGTGCTGACCCCGGGCAGTTCTCGATGCCGACTGCAGACTTCCATCGCAGCAGCGCTGAGCGTCAGCAGCGCTATCCGCATGCCCTGCTCGCCACCGCGACTCACGATCACAAGCGCGGCGAAGATGTGCGTACGCGACTGAGCGTCCTCAGCGAGCGTCCGCGACAATGGTCTGCAGCAAGCGCCGAGTGGGCGGCGCTGAACCATCCGCTGAAGACTCTCGTCAACGGCGTGCTCGCGCCCGACGATACCGACGAATACATCCTCTATCAGATGATGGTCGGCTGCTGGCCGCTGCAGGACAGCGGCATGGTGGACTTCACCGAGCGTCTCCAGCAATGGCATCGCAAGGCGGTGAGGGAAGCCAAGCGCCATTCCGGATGGATCGATCCGCGCATCGACTACGAGGATGCCTGCGAGGCCTTTCTCGACGCGGCGCTCGATTCGCGGCGCAGTGCGGCATTCCTGGCGTCGATCCAGGCATTCGTCGATTCAATTGCTGCCGCGGGCGCGATCAAAAGCCTGAGTCAGACCGTGCTGCGCCTGACGACCCCGGGCGTGCCGGATCTGTACCAGGGCACCGAGTTCTGGGATATGAGCATGGTCGACCCGGACAATCGGCGTGCAGTCGACTTCGATGCGCGCTGGCACAGTCTGCTCGCCGAGCCGAGTATCGACACCCTGCTGGGCAACTGGCGCGATGGTGCGATCAAGCAACAGCTGATTGCCCGATGCCTGGCGCTGCGCAGCGCGCACCCGGAACTGTTCGAACTGGGCAATTATCAGGCCCTGGACATCAGCGGCATGCATTCTGCCCGCCTGCTTGCGTTTGCACGCGTGCATCGGGATTGCGCGGTCGTGATCGTGGTGCCACGCCTGGTTGAAGGTCTGATGGACAATCCGGCGCTACCCCGGCTCAGCGCGAAGGCCCTGATCGGACACCGGGTCCGGCTGCCGAAAGCGCTGAGCGGTCGTCGCTGGACATCGTGGCTGCACCATCGCGAGAGCGGCCATCAGGAATTCCAGGTCGACACGTCGATCGATCTGTCTTCGCTATTGGTGCGGTGGCCAGTCGGTGTATTGCTGTGTCGTAGCTGAGCAGGCCCGCAATCCCGTGCCGACAGTGCGCTCATCCCCGGGCTTCAGAGCGGAGGCCGATCACGGGAACCAGGGGTGAACCGCCTCAGCGCTGCGGCGGGTTCGGTGCGCGGATCCGCGGTTTGTCGCGATTGCGCGAAGGCCGGTTCGGAATATCCGGATCGGGTTCAACCTCCGGTCTCGACTCCGGTGGCAGATCCGGCGGACGCGGCTTGATCTCCGCGTCCAGCGACGGCGCCGGCGCAGATGGCTCTTCCGGCGCCTGATCGAGCGCCGGTTCATCGGGTCGTTTTGCCGGCTGCGGGCGGCGGTGAATGGCTTTTCGGCTCATGCGGATCTGTTCAATGGATTGCGGATGGAAAGCAGCAGATCGCGTGCCACGGGGGCGATGGCGCAGGCACGTTTCCTGCCGCTGGAGTGCCAAACACACCAACGGAGCGCTCTGATGCCTGCCAGGAAAACCAGCAAGCGACGCTACAGTCCGGCCGCGAGCAAGGTGGTCAAGGGCGCCTTGCATCGGCGCAAGGCCGGTACGCTGAAAAGCGGCAAGGACGGCAAGGGCGGAACTGTCCGCAGCCGCAAGCAGGCGATCGCGATCGGTCTGTCCGAAGCGCGGAAGAAGGGCATGAAAGTGCCCTCCAGACGCCGCGCGCAGGCGGCGTAGCCAGGCCATGAAGACCAAGCATGACGGCGGAAAACCGCATGTCCCGCCGTCGCCGGAACCGGACGTGCCGGGCGATGTTCCGGGCCAGGACCTGCCGGGCCAGGACGACGATCCCTTGCTGGCGCCACTGCAGGAGCGCAAGGAGCGCGATGCGCAACGACATCTGCGCGAAGAAGGGCCACTGCATCAATCGGTTCCGCCGCCCGGCACCGGCAAAAAATGAGTCGGTATCATCGCTTGCCTGGCGGCGAGCCGACCGGGCGCGGCGGATGTATCGCTGCAATCACGCGTTCACTCAGCGGCTCCGCCAGCCGCTTCGGCAGTTGATCGATCACCGACAGGACGACAAAGCTGGCGATGACGCGCAGGAAATGCGCGCTGACCGGATAGGCGTCGACGGGAACCTCGTCACGCGCGTCAGGATTGTCCGAGTTCGAAACGGTTGTGGCATGCATGACTTTCTCCTGTTTCAGCGCAGCAGTGCCGCGGTGGCGATCAGCAGCGCGATGGCGAGCGCGGTGAACCAGTAGCGCCGGATCCAGAGCCGTGCCTGCGACGCGGACATCGGGGTTGCCGGTACGCCGGTGTCCAGTTGCGACTCCGCCGGCATGGTTGCGGCGCGTCGCCGGCGCGCAATCTTGATGGTCAGCACCGCACCGACCGCGGCCAGTGCGCCCAGCACGCCAATGCTGACAATCAACAGCGTTGCCGCCGCCGTTTCCGCTGCCGGGTCGCCCATGACGAATCTCCGTTGAAGCCTGCGGTCAGGGCATCAGGATTCGTTCCCGCGTCGCTGTGCGTTCAGGTGGCAGCCGGTCGCGCATGCCGCAGGGCGTTTCGGACGCATCGTTCAATCTGCAGGACGGCGTCGCGATCTGCATGCCAATTTCGCGTGACTCCGTGCAGGCACGTCGATTGCGGCGGGAGCGCAGACCGTACTCACAGCGGGTACGGCAACCCAGGCAATCGATCAGACGTTCACGGAGGAGGAGTCGGGCATGCACGCAGCCGCACCGCGAAAATCCGACCAGCAGGACAGCCACAGTGGTGCGTACGCGGCATTGGCATCGGAGAGTGCCGGCAGTGGCGTGAACGCTGCTCTCCGAGATCGCTATACCGCGGTTCGTGCCGCCAGCCTTGGTCTGTGCCAGCCGTTGTCAGCTGAAGACGCGTGTGCACAGAGCATGGCCGACGCCAGTCCAGCCAAATGGCATCTGGCCCATACGAGCTGGTTTTTCGAAACCCTGGTGCTCGGCGCTTCGTCGAGTTATCGGCCGTTCGACCCGGCTTACGCAAAGCTGTTCAATTCCTACTACCAGCAACTCGGCAAGCCTTACGCGCGGTCGCGTCGCGGCCTGATGACGCGACCGGCCTACACGGAAGTGCTGCAGTATCGTGCGCACGTCGACCAGGCCATCGTCGGACTGCTTGAGCAATTGCATCCGGCCTCGCAGTTGTGTGCGCTGGTCGAGCTTGGCCTGCACCACGAGCAGCAGCATCAGGAGCTGATGCTCACCGACATCAAGCACTTGTTCTGGCGCAATCCCCTGCGTCCGGCGTACTGCGGGATGACTGGTGTCATTGACTCGGGCACGGCCGATCCGGCGCCGGCCTTGACCTGGCAGTCCGGGCCCAGTGGCGTGGTCGATCTCGGCCATGCCGGTGGCAGTTTTGCGTTCGACAACGAAGGCCCGCGACATCAGGTCGTTCTGACCCAGCATGCGATCGCGTCGCGTCCGGTGAGCAATCGTGAGTTCCGCCGTTTCATTCACGACGACGGCTATCAGCGCCCGGAACTGTGGCTGGCCGAAGGCTGGGCAAGCGTGCAGAAGCTGGGCTGGCGGCGGCCGCTGTACTGGGCCAAATCGCTGACCAGCGCGTTCACGCTGTATGGCGAGCAAGCGCTGCAGGGTGATGCTGCGGTCTGTCACCTGAGTTACTACGAGGCAGATGCCTACGCTCGCTGGTCGGAGGCGCGACTGCCGACCGAGGCTGAATGGGAAGCCAGTGCCGTGCTGACCACTGCCGATCACACCAGCATCGATCAGCCATTGCAGCCGGGAATCGCGACACACTCCTGGTTCGGCCAGGTCTGGAACTGGACGTCGAGTGCGTATCAGCCGTATCCCGGCTACCAGCCTGCGCCGGGTGCGATCGGCGAATACAACGGCAAGTTCATGTGCCGGCAAATGGTGCTTCGCGGTAGCTCGTGCATCACCGCCAGAGGCCATGCCCGCCTCAGCTACCGGAACTTCTTTCCCCCGCATGCGCGCTGGCAATTCGCCGGCCTGCGCCTGGCCAGAGATCTCTGACATGCCCTACGACAACGCCACTGCCTATCGTTCACGCCTCACGCCGCCCGGATCGCCGCACGAAGAAACACTCGCCGAGATTCTCCACGGCCTTGCGCAGCGACAGAAGGTACTGCCGACCCGCCTGCTCTACGACGAGCAGGGCTCGCGCTGGTTCGAGGCGATCTGCGATCTGCCGGAGTACTACGTCACCCGCGCCGAGCTGGACATTCTGCGTGACCGCGCAGTCGATATCGCCGATTTCGTAGGCAGCGATGCAGCGCTCATTGAGCCCGGGGCGGGGTATGGCGCGAAGGCGCGACTGCTGCTGAGTGCGCTGCAGACGCCGCGCCTGTATGCGCCGATGGACATCGACGACACGGCACTGCGCCGCTGCGAGATCGTCACCCGCTGTGCATTTCCGGAACTGAAGATCGCGCCGTTCACCGGAGATTTCCAGCAGCCATTCGTGATCCCCGCATCCAGTCAGGCTCGCCGTAGAGTGATTTTCTTCCCTGGCTCGACAATCGGCAATTTCGATCCAGCCGCAGCACGTCGGCTACTGCAGCAGTTCCGCATCGCGGCCGGCGCAGACAGCCGGCTGCTGATCGGTGTCGATCTGCGCAAGAATCCTGACGTGCTGCGGCGCGCCTACGATGACGCGCAAGGTGTCACCGCGGCATTCAATCTGAACCTGCTGAGGCGGCTCAATCGTGAGTACGGCGCACACTTCGATATCACGGCCTTCACCCATAGAGCGGTGTACGACAAGCACAAGCATCGCATTGAGATGCATCTCGTCAGCCGCTATGCGCAGCTGGTGCGCATCGACAGACGCTGCGTGCGCCTGCGCCGCGACGAGACCATCCATACCGAGAACTCGTACAAGTACCTACCCGGACAGTTCGCCGAACTGGCGGCCGACGCCGGCTGGCAGTGGCTGCAGATCTGGATGGACAAGGCGCACCGCTTCGGCGTGCTGGGGTTCAGTGCCTGATCGCCGCGTCAGCGCGGCTGGATGATCGGGATTTCGCCGTTGCACCAGAGCACCGCGTCCCTGATCTGATCAAGCCGCTCAAGGCCCTGCTTGCCGTGTGCCGCGGCGAGCGCTTAACAAGAGGCATGCCGAGATGTGCAGCCTCTATAGCGCCGCCGCGGCGTGAATGAAGCTCAGATGCAGAAAGCCAGCCTGACTGACATCAATGCTTCGATGCAGGTGTCGACGAGCCAGATTTGCGCGTGCCGTCGCGCTGGTCTGTGCCTGTGGCCTGTGTACCGCCGTCGCGACTGACGCGAATGCGGTTATCGACGTCGCTGACGCCGATGCATTGTTCGGCGATGTCCTCGATGCGGTGCTTCATACGTCGCTCCGGAACGGTGCCTTCAAGAACCAGCGTTCCGTCTTTCGACTCGATGCTGACGTCGCTCAGGTCGATGTCGTTGGCGTGATACAGGTGCTCGCAGACATCGTCCTTGATGCGTTCATCCGAGCGCGTATAACCCTTGGGCGTCTGCCGGCCATAAGTCGAGGAGCGCGAGCCATCCCGGCCTTCGCTGGCACCGCCGAAGCGCCGTGTTTCATCGCTCATCGGGTTGCGCGAGCCCGAGTCGAGCCAGGAACTGCGGTAATCGCCGCCGCCGTCGTACGGATTGCTCGGCAAGTTGCTCCGACCGTCCTGTCGCATCGCATCGCGCGACCAGCTGCGATCCGGTTCGCGCGCCCAGTCCCGCAAGTCGTATTCGTCGAAGCTCCGTTGACTGGCATAACGCTGATCGGCACCATAAGGCATTTCCCGATTTCCCGATTCTGCCTGTCTCGACTGACCCGACTCCGGATAGCCATATCGATACGGCTCAGCCCAGGGTGCCGAACGCGCCGAACTGTAGCCGTGCGGATAGCGGTCCGCATCACGTGCGGCGAAGCGGTCATCCGAGAAGTGCTGCGACTGCCGCCCGTGGTCATCGTTGTCGAAATTCTGCGCCTGGTTGCCGCGCGCGTACTGGTTGCGCTCGTCTGGATTGCGATTGCGCTGGTGACGCTGGGATTGGTGGTGTTGTCGGTTCATTGGATCCTCTTTCATATTCAGTGAATGAGCCGGATCTATTGAGGCGAGTCCGGCGAATCGAAAGGCAGCAACCGCCGTGCCGCGCGTAGAATGCCGGCCATGCAGATTTCACGAACCGCATTGGCCCTCGCGGCCTGCCTGACCGCGCTCGGTGTGCTTGCCGTCGAGCATCTGGCGCTGCCGCTGTTGAAGAACGGCGATCCGGCTGCGGATATCGTTGTGCCGGGTCCGGTCGATGTCGGTTTCGCACAGTCCATGGTCCTGCATCACCAGCAGGCTATCGGCATGGCGATGCTGATGCAGGACGACCGACCGACGCCGCTGCTGATGCTGGCGCGCGGCATCGCCACTGCACAACTGGTTGAGCTGGGCGAAATGCGCGGCTGGCTGCGAGTGTGGAACCAGCCGCTGATTGCGCAGAAGCAGGGTATGGACTGGATGCTGCTCGGTAGTCGTCCGCCAGACGCGGAACTGCGTCAGTACCTGCTGGATTGCCAGCGTGCGCCGACCGGCATGTCCGGCCTGGCCACCGATTCGGAAGTGAACCGCCTCAGGGAACTCGACGGGCGCGAACGCGACAAGCACTTTCTGAGCCTGATGCTCGCCCACCACGAGGGCGGGATCCCGATGGCACGCTTCGCGGCCGCCGAAGCGCGGGTGCCGGTTGTGCGTGACCTGGCGTCGCGCATCGTCCTCGAGCAGTCGGAGGAGATCTATCGCATCCAGCGCACGCTCGTGGCGATCGACGCGCTGCAGGAATAGGGCCCCATGCCGGCGGCGGATATACTTCACGGCACAACAATCGGGGGAGCTTCGGCCATGATCAATTCACTGCGCGCACTGTGCGGCATCGCTCTGGCCGTGGCACTGACTGCCTGCGGTGGCGGTGGTGATGGGCCGTCGGAAGTCATCCAGGGGCCGACACCCAAGGCCAGTTGCGGTGCCGGTTCGCGGCCTGAGACTGGCCTGCAGGGGCGTGTCAGCCAGGAGGACCACGACAGCGGTCGCGCCGCCGAGGGCTACACCTGCAATACCGAGCTGGTCGGTACTTTCGGCACGCCGAACCCGATCGGCACGGTTGGCGGCTTCAAGGTCGAACGCTATGTCGACAAGTCAGGCCGCGAGTGCGCCTACTACGACACCACGCTGCTGTACCCGACCAATCTGCTCGATCTCGAAGCCGGCGTTAACGTGCTCGACATGAGCGATCCGACAAACCCGGTCCGCACCGCGCGCCTGATCACCCCGGCGATGCTGTCGCCGCACGAATCGCTGGTGGTGTCGCAGGAGGGCGGCGTGCTTGCCGCGGTACTCGGCAATCCGGCGTTCTATCCGGGCGCGATCGATGTCTATGACCTGTCCGAGGATTGCCGTTATCCGGTCCTGCGCTCGACGCTGGGCATCGGCGTGCTCGGTCACGAGAGCGGCATGGCACCGGACGGCAAGACCTTCTTCTCTTCCTCGCCAGGCACGCCGACGCTGACCGCTGTCGACATCTCCAACCCGCTGCTGGCGATTCCGCTGTGGACCGGCAACTACCGGTCGCACGGCCTGTCGATCAGCAACGACGGCAACCGCGCCTATCTCGCGGCCGGCAACGGCAACGGGGTGCTGATCCTCGACATCTCCGAGATCCAGGCGCGCAAGTCGAATCCGCAGGTGCGCGAAGTCGGCAAGGTGTCGTGGGACAACCAGACCATTCCGCAGAACGCGATTCCGTTCACGCGCGACGGCAAGCCCTATCTGCTGGAAATCGACGAGTACTCGACGAACGGCGGCAGCGTGACCTTGCACGGCAGCGTCGTCGGCGCCGGCCGCATCATCGACATCAGCGACGAAACCCAGCCGGAGG
>JALYJV010000263.1 GCA_030775105.1 Pseudomonadota bacterium
CCCGTGGGCCTGCGCATAGGCCTGCAGCACAGCGCGCGGCGTCGCCAGCAGGGGCCGCCACAGGTTCCCGGCACCGAGGGCCTCGATGTCACGCATCGCGCCGAGGCCGGCAATGCCGGTGCCGCGCAGGCTGCGGAACAGCACGGTCTCGGCCTGATCGTCGAGGTGGTGCGCGGTGACGAGCAGATCGCCCGGCTCGAGCACGCCGCTGAGCGCCGCGTAGCGTGCTTCGCGCGCCGCAGCCTCCATGCCCTGCGCACCAGGGCTGACCTTCACGCGCAGCAGCTGAAACGGAATCTGCCAGTGCGCACAGCAGGCCTTGCAGCGCTGCGCCCAGTCGTCGGCGATGTCCTGCAGACCATGGTGGACGTGAACAGCGCGCAGCTGCAGGGACCGTGGCCAGTCTGCGGGTGGATTCGCCAGTGCGTGCATGAGCGCATGCAGCAGAACTATGGAATCGCCGCCACCGCTGTACGCCAGCCACAGCGTGCGACCGGCGGCTGCAGGCGGTGGCGGAAAATTCAGCATGGCCCGAACTCCGCCGCCGCTGCGTCGCAACTACTGCGTGGTCGTGAACGCGCCGTAACCCATCAGGCGGTCGTAGCGCGTCGCCAGCAGCTTGGCCATCGGCATGTGGCACAGGCGCTCCAGCGTGACCTGCAGCTTCTGCTTGAGCGTGTTCATCATCGCTGCCGGATCGCGATGCGCGCCGCCCAGCGGCTCGGGGACGATTTCGTCGACCAGCTTGTGCGAGTACAGGTCCGTTGCGGTGATGCGCATCGCCTCGGCGGCCTCGGATGCGCGACCGGCGTTCTTGAACAGGATCGACGCGCAGCCCTCCGGTGAGATCACCGAGTAGATACCGTACTGGAGCATCAGCACGTGATCGGCGACACCGATCGCCAGCGCACCGCCGGAACCGCCCTCGCCGATCACCGTCGCGATCACCGGCGTGTGCAGGCGCGACAGTTCGAACAGATTGCGCGCGATCGCCTCGGACTGGTTGCGCTCTTCGGCGCCGATACCCGGATACGCACCCGGCGTGTCGATGAAACTGAGGATCGGCAGATTGAATTTCTCGGCGATCTTCATCAGGCGCAGGGCCTTGCGATAGCCCTCGGGCTTGGGCATGCCGAAGTTTCGATAGACGCGCTCTTTGGCATCACGCCCTTTCTGCTGGCCGAGAACGACAACCGCACGGCCTTCGAGACGCGCGATGCCACCGACGATGCTCGGATCATCGGCATAGTGACGATCGCCGTGGAGTTCTTCCCAGTCGGTGAACAGGGTCTTGATGTAATCCAGCGCATACGGGCGCTGCGGATGACGTGCAAGCTGCGCGACCTGCCAGGGCGTCAGCTTGTTGAAAATCTGCTCGGTCAGTTCCTTGCTGCGCAGCTGCAGGCGGTCGATTTCCTCGGTCAGATCGACGCCGGAACCGGAGGTCGCAAAGCGCAGCTCCTCGATTTTCTGCTGCAACTCGGCGATCGGCTGTTCAAACTCCAGATAATTGACGTTCATCGTCTTCTCGTCGGCCCCAAGGCCTTACTCGTCATCAAAGCCACCACCCGCCGGCGCGGAGAACCGCCGCTCGGTGACTGGGGCCACATATTTTCGATAGCTCACTTTAACGCAGTCCTTGCCCAGCAGTTGCTCCAGCGCCAGCATGAACTCGTCGTCGAGGCGCACGCGCCATTCTCCGGCCAGTTCCAGCAGACAACTGGCGCTGCTGTTGCGGAACTGGACATTCAGGCCTACGCCATCCGGCATGCGCCGCGGCGTCATCAGGCGCCGTAGCGCGAGGACATCAGTGATCGGCCGCCGCCAGTCCAGGGTAACGCGCTGGCCATACTCGCGGTAAAGCTGGTCCAGATTCATGAACTCCGGGGCATACAGGCGCGGCTCCGCCTCGCGATTGTCGCGTGCTGGCGACATGCCGATCTCGGCAATCAGGAACACCAGCGCATCGGTCTTCACGTAGGGCTGGAAGCGCGCAAACGCATCGGCATCAATCCAGCACGACAGCTCCGCACCACTGTCTTCGACGGTGACCTTGTAGCTGGCACGCGCATTGCGACCTTCGGCAGCCGCATCGCCCTTGAAGAAACGCACGTCCTTGACCCATGCCGCAAACATCAGCTTGCTGCGCGGCTGCCACTGCGGCTTGCCGTCGGCGCCGACCGGTGGTGGGCCCGCCGACGCCACGCTGCGCACAAGATCGACCATGCGCCCGCTGCAGATGGATTCGGTCAGTTCGCGGTAGGCATCGAGCGGATGACCGGACTGGTAGAAGCCCAGCGTTTCCTTCTCGCGCGCGAGCTTCTCGCGCAGCGACCATTCCGGCACCAGATCGGCTTCGACACAGGTCGGTTCGCTGCGACTGCCGCCGCCCATGCCGAACATGTCCTCCTGCCCAGAATCGGCGCTCTGCGCCGCGACTTCGGCAATCTGCAGCGCCTTGGGCAATGTCGACAGCATCGACGCCCGGTTCAGACCCAGCACATCCATCGCACCGGACATGATCAGCGCTTCGAGCACCCGCTTGTTGGCCTTGCGCGTGTCGATGCGCCGGCAGAAATCGAACAGATCGCGGAACGGTCCGTTCGCATCGCGCTCCGCGACGATGTTGTCGATCGCGCCCTGTCCGACGCCCTTGATGGCGCCAAGACCGTAGCGGACGGCCTTGGCGCTCTCGACCTTGAAGCGGTTGCGACTGTGATTGATGTCTGGCGGCAGAACGGTAAGGCCCATACGCCCGCATTCCTCGCGCATCACGACCACCGATTCGGTGTGGGCCATTTCACAGGACATGACCGCCGCCATGAATTCGGCCGGGTAATGCGCCTTGAGCCAGGCCGTGTGATAGCTGACCAGCGCATATGCGGCGGCGTGCGATTTATTGAAACCGTAGTCGGCGAACTTCGCCATCAGGTCGAAGACCTTGCTCGCGATCTCGCCGTCGATGCCGCGGCCGGTCGCGCCGGTCGTGAAGATTTCGCGTTGCTTCTCCATCTCGGCGCGAATCTTCTTGCCCATCGCACGTCGCAGCAGGTCGGCACCGCCGAGTGTATAGCCCGCGAGGTGTTGCGACATCTGCATCACCTGCTCCTGGTAGACGAAGATGCCGTAGGTCGGCTGCAGCACCGTTTCCATCTCGGGATGGAGGTACTCGATCTTTCTCGGATCGCGCTTGTTCTCGCAGAACGTCGGGATGTTGTCCATCGGACCCGGGCGGTACAGCGATACCAGCGCGATGATGTCCTCGAAGCAGTCCGGCTTGAGGTCGCGACTGGCCTTCTGCATGCCCGGCGATTCCATCTGGAACACCGCCGATGAATCCCCGCTCTGGTAAACCTTGCTGTAGGTTTCCTGGTCATCGAGCCGCAGCGCCAGCATGTCGAGTTGCACGCCGCGATCGCGCTTGATGGTATCGACCGCTTCCTGGATGACGGTCAGCGTCTTGAGGCCGAGGAAGTCGAACTTGACCAGTCCGACTGCTTCGAGATCCTTCATGTCGAATTGCGTGCGCATGCCGGCGCCGCCCGCTTCACACAGCAGCGGCGTGTACTCGGTCAGCGGCTCCGGCGCGATAACGACGCCGCCCGCATGCACGCCGACACCCCGCGTGATGCCTTCGAGCGCCAAACCCATGTCGACGACCGCGCGGACGTCTTCCTCGGTGTCGTAGCGGCGCTTGAGTTCCGGAACTGTATCGAGCGCATCCTGCAGCGTCGCACCCGGGGTGTTCGGCACCAGCTTGGAGATGCCGTCACCGACGCCATAGCCGTGACCGAGCACGCGTGCAACGTCACGCACCACGCCGCGGGCCGCCATCGTCGCGTAGGTGATGATCTGGCCGACACGCGCGCGACCGTACTTCTGCGTCACGTACGCAATCACGCGATCGCGGTTATCCATGCAGAAGTCGATGTCGAAGTCAGGCATCGACACGCGCTCCGGATTGAGGAAGCGCTCGAACAGCAGGTTGTAGGGCAGTGGATCGAGATCGGTAATGCGGATTGCATACGCGACCAGCGAGCCCGCGCCCGAACCTCGTCCAGGCCCAACGGGACAACCGTTCGCCTTCGCCCACTGGATGAAATCCGACACGACGAGGAAATAGCCGGCGAAGCCCATCTTCTCGATCACTGCCAGCTCGTAGTCGAGGCGCTGACGGTAGTCCTCTTCGCTGCCGAACAGACCCGCAGCGAGCACCAACTCGGTGAAACGCTCGACCAGTCCGGCATGCGCACGTTCGCGCAACCAGCTGTTGGTGTCGTAGCCGTCGGGCACCGGGAAGTTCGGCAAGTGATACGGCGGCGCGAATTTCAGCGTCAGCGTGCAGCGGCGCGCGATCTCGACGCTGTTCGCCAGCGCCACCGGCAGATCGGCAAACAGCGTCTGCATTTCCTCGGCCGACTTAAGGTACTGCTCCTCGGTATAGTCGCGTGGGCGCTTGTCGTCGCTGAGCACGCGGCCCTGGGCAATGCACACGCGCGCCTCGTGCGCCTCGAATTCCTCACGCAGCAGGAAGCGCACGTCGTTGCTCGCGACGACCGGTACGCCGCTGTGGCGCGACAGCGCGCACGCGGCCTGCACCCAGTCTTCATCACCACTGCGGCCGCAGCGCGCGATTTCCAGATACAGCCGCTGCGGGAACAGTGCGCGCAGGGCGTTCAGGGCATCGAGCGCGGCATCGACCTGATCAGACTGGCTTGCACGGAACACCGCACCGTCACGCCCGGTCAGTGCAATCAATCCTTCGGCATGCGTGGTCAGCCAGGCCCAACTGATCAGCGGCTGCCCCGTCGCCTGACCGTCGGTGAATGCCAGCGAGATCAAGCGCGCGAGATTGCGATAGCCGGTTTCGTTCTGCACCAGCAGCGTCAGGCGCTCGGGGCCGTCGTTGCCAACGCGCTCCTGCAGCGAGAGGTCGACACCGATCAGCGGCTTGATGCCGACACCTTCGGAGGCCTTGTAGAACTTGACCATCGCGAACACGTTGTTGCGATCGGTCACTGCAACTGCCGGGAATCCCAGCTTGGCCGCACGCGTCGTCAGCGTATCGCCGGTACCACCGCCCTTGCGCTTGGGTGGTTCGACGCGAACGATGCCGTCGTTCAATGAATACTCGGTGTGCACCCGCAGATGGACGAAAGCGGTCATGCGCTGATCCGCGATTCTTCGGTGAACTGCAGTGCGATCTGCGCACAGGGCGCAAAGCTCATGCGGTGCTCGCGACAGGGGCCGAGCTGACGCAATGCCGCCAGATGCTCAGCGGTGCCATAGGCCTTGTGCTTGGCGAAGCCATAGCCGGGGTACTGCCGATCCAGTTCAAGCAGGTGACGATCCCGCGCGACCTTGGCCAGGATGCTGGCGGCCATGATCGCTGGCTCCAGGGCGTCGCCACCGATGATCGTGCGCACGCGGCAAACCAGTTTCGGCGCGCGGTTGCCATCGACAAGCGCCTCCAGCGGCACCGCGCGCAGGCTGCTGACCGCGCGCTGCATCGCGAGCAGGCTGGCCTGGAGGATGTTGAGCTGATCCACTTCCTGGGCACTTGCACTCGCGATCGCCCAATCCACTGCCGCGCCCTGGATCTGCTCGAACAGCTGATCGCGCCGCAAGGCACTCAGCTTCTTTGAATCATTGAGGCCAGCCGGCGACACCGGCCCCAGCACCACGGCGGCGGCATAGACCGGCCCGGCGAGACAGCCACGCCCCGCTTCATCGATGCCGGCAATGCTCATGCACAAGCTCCCGCACGCAGCGGACAAGCCGATGCCTTGCTTCGATCAGCAGGGAGATTGCGGTCACTCATTTCGCGACCGATTGTAGTGCGCTTGACAGGGTTTGGTGAGGCTGGCGGCAACCATTGCCGTACTGGACAAATCCTGAAAAATCAGGCGATGCCCGCAGGCCGGATCAGATTGAAGATTGCCTCGGCAGCGCGATCCGCGGCGTTGCGGCGCAACTCACTGCGCACCGCGCCGAAGGCATCGAGCTGATGCGCGCGGGCGTCGCGGTCGTTGAGCACGCTCAGTAGTTCCACACCCATCGCCTCGGGCTGCGCAGCGGCCTGCAGCAGTTCCGGCACGACGGCGTCATTGGCCAGAATATTCGGCAGGCTGACGAAACGGGTCTTGAGCAAACCCATCTGCAGCATCAGGAAAGCCGTCAGTGCCGCCGTGCGGTAGGCGACGACCATCGGCCGGCCGAGCAGCAGGCATTCCAGCGTCGCCGTGCCGGAAGCCAGCAGCACGGCGTCGGCGGCCTGCATTGCGCCGCGTGAGTCGCCGTCGATCAGGGTCCAGTCGAGATTGGGCGCGTGCGTGGCGATCGCGTGCTCGATCGCTGCGCGCAGGTTCGGCTTGGCCACCGGCGTCAGCACGCGCAAACCCGGCTGATGCTGTGCGAGCCATGCCGCAGTCTGCGCAAAGGGCTCAGCCAGATACTTGATCTCTCCATGGCGGCTGCCGGGCATCACGGTCAGCACCGGACCCGCAGTCGCGATACCGAGACGCTCGCGCGCGGCAGTGACACTGACCGAATCGTCCAGTTCGTCAGCCAGCGGATGACCGATGTAATCCGCCTGCACCGCATGCTGGCTGTACCAGCGCGGTTCGAACGGATACAGGCACAGAATGCGGTCGACTGCCTTCGCGATGCCCTTCACACGGCCGGAGCGCCAGGCCCAGACCGTGGGACTGACAACATGCACGGTTTTCAGGCCGCGTTCGCGCAGGCGCCGCTCAAGACCGAGATTGAAATCGGGCGCGTCGATGCCGACGACAACGTCCGGACGATCGGCGAGCAGGCGCTCGACCAGTTGTTTGCGGAAGCGCAAAAGGCGTGGCAGTACGCGCAGCACTTCGACGAGGCCCATGACCGACAGCTCGTCGATGGAAGCGATCGCTTCGCACCCCGCCGCAATCATGCGCGGACCGGCGACCCCATAGACCTGCGCATCGGGCCAGCGCACCTTGATGCTGCGGGTGATGGCTGCGCCGAGAATGTCGCCGGAAATCTCGCCGGCGATCAGAGCGATCTTGGGAGCGATGCGCGGCACCACCGCGCTCACCGGGCGAGCGAGCGCTTGGACGATTCGATGAACGCGAGCATCTGCGCAATCTTGTCGGAGCCGACCGCCATCTCCGCCAGCTTCTGCTTGACCTCAGCCATCAGCGCGCCGGACACGTAGATCAGCTTGTACGCGTCCTTGATCAGTTCGATCTCTTCCGCCGTGAACCCGCGGCGCTTGAGGCCTTCGGCATTGATGCCGCGCGGTCGCGCCGGATGACCTTCGGCAATCACGAACGGCGGCAGGTCGCGCAGCACAACGGCGCCGCCGCCGGTGTAGGCATGCGCACCGACGCGACAGAACTGATGCACCAGCGTGTACCCACCGAGGCCAACGTAGTCTTCGATCAGCACATGACCAGCCAAAGTCGCACCGTTGGCAAGGATGGTGCTGTTACCGACGATGCAGTCGTGCGCGACATGCGCCTGCGCCATGATCCAGTTGTCATTGCCGATCCGCGTCAGGCCGTGCTCCTTGAGCGTGCCGCGCTGGATCGTCACGTATTCGCGGATCGTGTTGCGATCACCGATCTCGACACGCGTTGCATCATCCCGACGCGCCGACTTGTCCTGCGAGATCTCGCCGAGCGAGCTGAACTGGAAGATGCGGTTTTCGCAACCGATCGTCATCGGCCCGCGCAGCACGACATGCGGACCGACCGTTGTGCCTTCACCGATTTTCACGCCGGCATCAATGATGCTGTACGGACCCACTTCAACGGTCTCATGCAGCTCGGCCCTGGCATCAACAATGGCCGTTGGGTGAATACGCAACATTCAATCCCCCTTCACATCGCGCCCGACGTCCTTGAGCACGCAGAGCATCTCTGCACTGCAGGCCAGTTCGCCATCAACACTTGCCTGTGCCGAAAACTTCCACAGGTCACGTTTCTGCTTGAGCAGCTCGACGCGGAAAGTCAGGCGGTCACCGGGCACCACCGGGCGCTTGAAACGGCATTCGTCGATGCCGGCAAAGTACAGGATGAATCCGGATTCCTTGCGCATGCCCGAACGCTGGATCGCGAGGATACCGCAGGCCTGCGCCATCGCTTCGAGAATGATCACGCCCGGCATCGTCGGCAGCCCCGGAAAATGACCGGGAAAGAACGGTTCGTTGTACGTGACGTTCTTGATCGCCGTCAGCACCTTGTTGTCGTCTTCCATCGACAGCACGCGATCCACCAGCAGAAACGGATAGCGGTGCGGCAGCAAATCCAGGATTTGACGGATATCAAGCATCGTTGGGTTCATCCTCTGCGTCGTTCGGGGAGCCGCCGCTGTTGCGTTCCAGCGCCTTGAGCCGCTGGTCAAAACGATCCAGTCGGCGGATGCGCGCGACCGTCTTGCGCCAGCTGCGCGCATCATCGGCGGGCAAGCCCGATCCGTAAACACCCTTGACCGGAATCGAGCCGATCACCATCGAACGCCCGAGCAGCACGACATCGTCGGCAATCGTGATATGGCCAGCGATGCCGGCTGCGCCGCCGATCATACAGCGCTGCCCGATACGGGTACTGCCGGCGATGCCGGTGCCGGCGGCAATCGCGGTGTGCGCGCCGACCTGCACGTTGTGCGCAATCTGGATCAGGTTGTCGAGGCGCACGCCGTGCTCGATGACGGTGTCGTCCATCGCGCCACGATCGATGCAGGTGTTGGCGCCAATCTCGACATCATTGCCGACGATCACCGTGCCCAACTGCGGCACTTCCACCCAGCCATCCGGGCTTGGCGCATTGCCGAAGCCACGGCCGCCAACCACCGCGCCGGGCTGGATCAGACAGCGATCGCCGATGCGTACGCGCGGTCCGATGTAGACGTTGGCAACCAGCCGGCAGGCTGCGCCGAGACTGGCGTTGCGGCCGATCACGCAGTTCGGCCCGATCATCGAGCCCGCACCGATCACCGCCCCGCTCTCGATCACTGCACCGGCGGCGACGTGGCAGCCCTCGCCGACCTGCGCATCCGCCGCAACGCCGGCGCGCGGATCAATGCCGGCAACAAACTCGCGATCCGGATCGAACAGCTGCGCGATGCGCG
>JALYJV010000264.1 GCA_030775105.1 Pseudomonadota bacterium
CAGGTTCAGCGCGATGATCGACTCGTGGAAGCGTGGTGAGGCCCTGTCGGCCATCGCATACGGCGCACCGCCGGCATTGTTGACCAACACATCCAGGCGGCCATGGCGCTGCTGGATCTCGGCGAACAGCGCATCGCGCGCCGCGGCGTCACGTACATCGGCGGCGATGAACTCGGCCTTGCGCCCGGCATGCTCGGGCAGCTGTTCCGGCGCGGCGCGGCCGCAGACGATGACCGTTGCACCTTCGGCCAGAAAGCGGGTGGAAACACCTACGCCGACACCCTTGGCACCACCGGTCACCAAAACCACACGAGACGGCTGCACGCAAACTCCCCGTTGAACTCCCTACGATGCCTCATGCTAGGGCATCAGCGCACCTGACCCGTAGTCCAAAAGGACGAAGCATCAGAAGGAGGGTTTGACGACCATCCTCATCGACCAATCCCAAGGCTGGGCGGCGCACGCGCTGCACCGGTCTTCCCGTACGCCAGCCTCCCCAATGACCGCCCTCCCCGTCCCTGAAGCCCAGTACGCGAAGCTCGCCAACGGCTATCGCATCCACTATCGCGACGAGAGCCTCGGCGGCGACGGCGTCCGTCCGGTCGTCGTGTTCCTGCACGGTTCCGGCAACGGCGCGTCCGGCCACTCGAACTTCAAGGGCAACATCCCGGCGCTGGTACAGGCCGGATACCGCGTCATCACACCCGACCTGATCGGCTTCGGCTATTCCGACAAGCCGGCGGATGTCGAGTATCCGCTGAGCTTCTTCATCGAATGCGTGAAGCAGACGCTCGATGTGCTCGGCGTGAAGCGCTACACGCTGGTCGGCAATTCGCTCGGCGGCGCAATCGCGCTGGGCTTTGCGCTTGCGCATCCGTCGAACGTCGAACGCCTCGTGCTGATGGCACCGGGCGGCCTCAATGAACTGCCGGACTATCTGGCGATGCCGGGTATGGCGATGATGTTCGGCCTGTTCAACGCTACCGAGCCGGTGACCGAAGTGCGGATGAAGGACTTCTTCCGCAAGGCCTTCGTGATCAACCCCGAAGTCGTCACGGACGCACTCGTGCACGAGCGCTTCGAGCTGATGAAGGGCCAGAACCCGCAGGTCATGAAGACCATGAAGGTGCCGAACATGACCGAGCGCCTCGGCGAGATCACCTGCCCGGCGCTGACGCTGTGGGGTCTCAACGAAAACATGATGCCGGACAGCGGCATCATGCGCCTCGCCAAGGGCCTGAAGAACGGTCGCATGGTGCTGGTGCCGAACTGCGGTCACTGGGTGATGATCGAACATCGCGAACTGTTCAACCGCACCGTGCTCGACTTCCTGGAGCACGGCTGATGGCGCTCGATCCTTCACGCATCGAAGCGCTCGGCGACGAGTTGTTCAAGGCGCTGCGCACGCAGACCACGCTGGCGCCGCTGACCTCGCGTGAGAGCGCGATCGACATCGAGGACGCCTACCAGATCTCGCTGCGCTTCCTCGCGCGGCGCACGAAAGAAGGCGAGCGCATCGTCGGCAAGAAGATCGGCGTCACCAGCAAGCCGGTGCAGGACATGCTTGGCGTGCACCAGCCGGACTTCGGCTTTCTCACCGACCAGATGCACGTCAAGAACGGTGCGGTCGTCAGCATCAAGAAAGGTGGCCTGATCCAGCCGCGCGCCGAAGGTGAGATTGCCTTCGTGTTGAAGAAGGATCTCAAGGGCCCGGGCGTGACCGAAGATCAGGTGCTGGACGCGACCGACTACGTCGCGCCGTGCTTCGAGATCGTTGATTCACGCATCACCGACTGGAAGATCAAGATTCAGGACACGGTTGCTGACAACGCGTCGTGCGGCGTGTTCGTGATTGGCGGTGATCGCGCGCGCGCCTATGACCTCGATCTGGCCGCGGTGAAGATGGACATCAAGAAGAACGGCGCGCATGTTGCGTCGGGCCTCGGGTCCGCCGTGCAAGGTCACCCTGCAACGGCCGTAGCCTGGCTTGCGAATACGCTGGGCCGCTACGGCATTCCCTTTCTGAAGGGCGAAATCATCCTGTCCGGTTCGCTGGCGCCGCTGCTGCCTGCGCTGCCGGGCGACCGCTTTCATATGACGCTCGCCGGCATCGGCGAAGCGAGTATTGGTTTTGAGGCTTGACTCTGAAATGAAGAAAATCAAATGCGCGATCATCGGTCCCGGCAACATCGGCACTGATCTGCTCTACAAGCTCAAGCGCTCGCCGGTGCTGGAGCCGGTGTGGATGGTCGGCGTCGATCCGACTTCCGAAGGTCTTACGCGCGCGCGTGAACATGGCTTGAAGACAACCGACAAGGGCGTCGACGGCATGCTGGAGTTCGTCAAGGCCGATGGCGTACAGATCGCCTTCGACGCAACCAGCGCCTACGTGCACAAGGACAATTCGGACAAGCTCAACCGGCTTGGCGTGATGATGATCGACCTGACGCCGGCGGCCATCGGCCCGTACTGCGTGCCGCCGATCAATCTCAAGGAACACGCAGGCAAGCGCGAGATGAACGTCAACATGGTCACCTGCGGTGGCCAGGCGACGATTCCGATGGTCTATGCGGTATCGCGCGTTCAGAAGGTGAAGTACGCCGAGATCGTTGCGACCGTCGCATCGAAGTCGGTCGGGCCCGGCACGCGCAAGAACATCGACGAATTCACCCGCACGACGGCGGGTGCAGTGGCGAAGATCGGCGGTGCCGACGAAGGCAAGGCGATCATCGTGATCAATCCGGCGGAGCCGCCGATGATCATGCGCGACACGATCCACTGCCTGACCGTCGACGAACCGAAACAGAAGGAAATCGAACAGTCGGTGCGCGACATGCTCGCCGAGGTGCAGAAGTACGTGCCCGGCTACAAGCTGGTCAACGGCCCGGTGTTCGACGGCAACCGCGTGACGACCTACATGCAGGTCGAAGGCCTCGGCGATTTCCTGCCGAAGTATGCCGGTAACCTCGACATTATGACTGCATCGGCCACGCGCACCGCCGAGATGTTTGCCGAGGAAATCCTCGCCGGCCGCCTCGTGCTTGAGGCTGCCTGATGATTGCCGTGGAAACGACTGCGCAGCGCATCCAACGCGCCGAAAAGCTCTGGAAGCAGGGCGACATCATTTTGTCCGCAGGCAATCGCGAGCGCGCGTACAAGCTCTACACCGAAGCGCATGACGCCATCGTCGACTGCCCGCGCCTGCATCTGACCGCGCATCGCAAGTTGCGTCTGGTCACGCGCTATCACCGTAACAAGACCGAGTTCATCACCGACAATATCCTGGTCTGGCTCGCGCCGATTGGCATCTTCGAGTTGATCGGACTGTTCACCCACTCCCGCGTGCGCCGTGAAGCCCTGCGTCGCCGCGGCGCCTGAATCGTCCCTCATTCATCAGTACGCAGATTCACCGAGAACACCCATGAGCCTCAAAGGAATCAAGATCAAGGTGCACGACATGTCGCTGCGCGACGGCATGCACCCCAAGCGTCACCAGATCACGATCGAGCAGATGCAGACGATCTCCAAGGGGCTCGACGAAGCGGGTTGCCCACTGATCGAAGTCACGCATGGCGACGGCCTCGGCGGGGCTTCGGTGAACTACGGATTTCCGGCAGCGACCGATGAGGAATACCTGCGCGCAGTGATTCCAGGCCTCAAGCAGGCCAAGGTCTCGGCGCTGCTGCTGCCGGGCATCGGCACCGTCGATCACCTGCGCATGGCCGCGGACTGCGGCGTCACGACGATCCGCGTCGCCACCCATTGCACCGAAGCCGATGTCTCCGAACAGCACATCAACCTCGGCCGCAAGATGGGCCTGGATACGGTGGGCTTCCTGATGATGGCGCACATGATCGAGCCGGAGCAGGTACTCGAGCAGGCGCTGCTGATGGAAAGCTACGGCGCGAACTGCCTGTATGTCACCGACTCTGCCGGCTACATGCTGCCGGAGCATGTGACTTCGCGCATTGAATTGCTGCGCGAGAAGCTCAGGCCGGAAACCGAGATCGGCTTCCACGGCCATCACAACCTGTCGATGGGCGTCGCCAACTCGATCGCTGCGGTTGCCGCCGGCGCGCGGCGCATCGACTGTGCCTGCGGCGGCATGGGTGCCGGCGCCGGCAACACGCCGCTGGAAGTATTTGTCGCGGTGTGCAACCGCATGGGCATCGAGACCGGTGTCGATGTGTTCAAGATTTCCGACGTCGCCGAGGACCTCGTCACGCCGATCATGGATTTCCCGGTGCGCATCGACCGCAACTCGCTGACGCTCGGCTACGCCGGTGTCTATTCGAGCTTCCTGCTGTTCGCGCGTCGCGCCGAAGCCAAGTACGGGATTCCAGCCCGTGAACTGCTGCTGGAACTGGGCCGCCAGAAGATGGTCGGCGGCCAGGAAGACATGATCGAGGATCTCGCGCTGACCCTGGCGCGCGAACGCGGACTACTCAAGGAAACCGCGTAACCCACCGTGCACGAACACGGCCGGGGGCCGATCAGGCAGATCGCCTGGGTCGTCGATGATCTCGACGCCAGCATCCAGCGCTGGATCGCGCTGCATGGCGTCGGCCCGTGGATGGTGTTCCGCAATACAGCGATGAGCGGGCAGTGCCGTGGTGTCGAAACCACGGTGAAGATGCATGTCGGCCTGTCGTATCAGAACGATGTGCAGATCGAACTGATCCAGGTCATCAGCAAGACGCCCTCACCGTATCAGGATGCACAGGGCCGCAGCCTCAGCGGCATGCATCACATCGCCTGGCACTCCAGCGAACTGGATCGTGATGTCGCGGATGCAGAGGCGCGCGGCATGTGTTCGGTATTCGAGGCCAGCAACGGCGCGGTGCGCGTGGCGTATCTCGAATCTGCCGACGACCCCGGCGTGCTGTATGAATTCATCGAGGCCGTGCCGCTGGTGCTGGATGGCTTTGCGTCCGGCTTGCTGGCGTCGAAGCACTGGGATGGCCATAGCACGCCAGTCGCTGTCATCGACTTCGAAGTCTGAGATGGGCGCGCTGCGACGCCTGCTGGTCAGGGCGCCCTTTGCTGCCGCTGCGGATCTGCGCGGCAAACAGGCGCTGGTCACCGGCGCTGCGCCGGGATCGATCGGTTACGAAACCGCACGCTCGCTCGCGGCCTGGGGAGCGGACGTGATCATCACGACGCGCAGCGATCCTGCGCGTGTTGTCGACCAGTTGCGCGCGCAGCTCGCATCAAGCCCGGGTCACGGCAATGTCCATGCGCATGCACTGGATCTGTCCGACCGCCAGTCCGTCGAAACCTTCGCCGCGTGGCTGCAGGCAACGCATGGCCAGCGTCTCGATCTGCTGATCAACAATGCCGGCATCCATCTCGACCTGCTGTCGCAATGGAAATCGCCCAAGCTCAGCAACGATGGCCATGAGCTGCACTGGCGCACCAACTATCTCGGCACCATGCAACTGACGCTGCGTCTGCTGCCCCTGCTGCAGGCGACGGGCCTGGCAACAGGCGATGCCCGCGTCGTCAACGTGGTGTCGATGCTGCACAGCAAGGGCAGCAATGCCGCGCTGTTCGAGCCAGCGCAGCCGTACAACTCCTGGACGGCGTACGGAACGTCGAAGCTGGCATTGATTCACGCGACAACCGAGCTGCAGCGGCGCCATTTCGGGTCGCATCATCTGCAGGCCTACTGCCTGCATCCCGGTGCGGTCTACACCAACATCGCGGACAAGGGCCTGTCCGGCAATCCACGGCTGGAGGCGATCCGCCGCTTCTTCGCACCGGTCGAAAGGTTCTTTCTGCTGTCGCCGCTCGAAGGCGCACAGACCACCCTGCATTGCGCGACGGCGAAGCAGGCCCGCGGTGGTCTGTACTACCGCAACTGTGCAGTGAGCCCATCCAGCCCGGACAGCACCGACGCATTCGTCGCCGCGCGGCTATGGGCGCAGACGGAGGCCTGGCTGTAATCCACTTAGGGGCCTGTCAACGGCGAGGACGTCAGGTCCTGAAGCCTCGACCCTGCACAGGTCTCGCGGCGCCATCAGAGAACACTTGACACGCAGGTACTGTGCGTTGCACAGTATTAACACTGTACGTCACACAGTATCCACAGATGGATCCAACCCGCTTCGAAAAACTACGCATGGAGCTGCGCCGCGGCGTGCTGGTTCTGGCCGTGCTCGGTTGCCTGCACGAGCCCCAGTACGGGTATTCGCTGCGCAAGCACCTGCAGCAGTTCGGCGTCGATATCGACGAAGGCACGCTGTATCCGCTGATCCGCCGTCTCGAGGACCAGGGCCTGCTCGACAGCGAGTGGCGCACCGATGGTGGGCGTGACAAGCGCTACTACCGGCTCTCACGGGACGGCAACGCGATGCTGCGTGCACTGCGCGCGGACTGGCAGACCACCGTGCAATCCCTCAATCAACTTCTGGAGCACTGCCCATGACCGACATCGATCGCTACGTGGCCGCCATCAAGGATCACCTGCCGCGCAAGCACGCCAACGATCTCGCCGCGGAGATCCGCAGCACCCTGCTCGAGGAACTCGACGCCCGCGAGCAGGATGCCGGCCACGCGCTCAGCACCGCTGAACGCGTGGAATTCCTGCGCCAGCATGGCCATCCGATGCGCGTTGGCGCGGGCTATCACACGCGCCGCACGCTGATCGACGAGTCCGCGTTCCCGCTCTACAGGCTCGCGTTGAAGTACGTGCTGATCGGGCTGCTGATAGCGCAACTGACGCAGTCCTTTGCCATTGTGTCCGCGCAGCAGTGGAATGCGGTGAGGATGGTCACGCAGTTCTACTGGGGGCTCGCCCACTCGGCGCTGCTCGGCTTTGCGGTCACGACGCTGGTGTTCTGGCTGTTCCAGGACAAGCTGCTGCAGCTCGCCGGCCTCGACCAGTGGAACCCGAAGGATCTCGCGCCGGTGAGTGACAAGGACGGGCGCATTGGCCGCGGCGGCACCGCATTCGAGTTCGTCTTCAGCCTGATTGCGCTGCGCTGGCTCAACCTCGACTGGATCGCTCCGGAATCGCTGGCCGATTTCGGCATCGCCGGTTGGAACCCCGAAGCGACGCTCTGGCTGCGCATCGTCAGTGTCAGCATCGTCGCCTCGATGCTCGTCAACTTGGCCAATCTGTTCCAGCCCTGGCACACGCAGCGCAAGCGCTTCATCAGTGCGGCGATATCGCTGGTTTCGGCGCTCGCGCTCGCCGGACTCTATGGCCTGGGTCCTGACATGGTTGTCGCTGCGCCTGACCACACATGGGGAGTCCACATCGCCGCCTGGCTGGTCCATGCCTGCGGCTGGATCAGCCTGATCGCGTTGATCGATGCCGGCTACCAGGCGTGGCGCGGCTGGTTCATGCGGCATTGAGCGCGAAGACGGCCGCTGGCACGCCGATGTGAACGGCGCAGCAGCCTGATCGTCAGTTCTTGCGCTGCGCCTTGCGCCGCGTCTCTCTCAGCCACGCCGCGTAGTCGTCGAGATCGCCGTCGAACACCGCGCAGGTGCCGTCGGCGACGCGCCACAACGTGTCGCAGACGTTCTGCACCAGATGGCGGTCGTGACTGACCAGCACGACCGCGCCGGGATAGTCGTTGATCGCCATCTCCAGGGCCTGACGCATCTCGAGATCAAGATGGTTGGTCGGCTCGTCGAGCAGCAGGAGGTTCGGCCGCTGATAGGCGACCAGGGCGAGCGCGAGACGCGCCTTCTCGCCGCCCGAAAACGGTGCGATCGGCTCCATCTGGCGCTCGCCGGCGAACGCAAAACGCCCGAGATAGTCGCGCAGCGGTTGCTCGCGCGCAGTTGGATCGATGCGCCGCAGGTGCAGGAAGGCGCTGGCAGCCGGGTCGAGTTGCTCAAGCTGATGCTGGGCGTAGTAACCGACCTTGAGATCGGGCGAGCGCACGATGTCGCCGCCGATGAACGGCTGCGCTCCCGCCAGACTCTTCATCAGCGTCGACTTGCCGACGCCATTGGCGCCGAGCAGTGCGACACGCTCGCCCGGCTGCAACGACAGGCGCAGGCCGGTCAGCAGCGGCTTGTTCGCATAGCCGACCTGGCCATGCGTGATATGGATCAGCGGGCTCGGCACCTTTTCCGGCTTGCGGAAGCTGAAGTCGAACTCGTTCTCCGCCAGCACCGGCGCGACCAGTTCCATCCGCTCGAGCGCCTTGATGCGGCTCTGTGCCTGTCGCGCCTTGCTCGCATGGGTCTTGAAGCGGCTGATGAAGGACTGCAGATGCGCCACTTTTTCCTGCTGCTTGGCGTGCACCTGCGACTGCTGCGACAGGCGCTCGGCGCGCTGGATCTCGAACTGCGAGTAGTTGCCGGCGTACAGCGTTGCGCTCTCGCGCTCCAGATGCAGCGTGTGCGTGCAGACCGCATCGAGAAACTCGCGATCATGCGAGATCAGCAGCAGCGTTCCGCGGAACGTCGCCAGCTCTTCCTGCAGCCACAGCGCGGCGTCCATATCCAGATGGTTGGTCGGCTCGTCGAGCAGCAGCAGGTCGCAGCGCTTCAGCAGCGCGCGCGCCAGGTTCAGACGCATGCGCCAGCCGCCGGAGAAGCTGGCGACCGGGTTTTCCTGCTGGCTGGGGATGAAGCCCAGGCCATGCAGCAGCTGCGCGGCACGCGCCTTGGCGCCGTAGCCGTCGATTGTCGTCAGCCGGTCATGCGCCGCAACCAGTGCGTTCACGTCGGCATCGGTCGGGTGCTGCTCGATGCGCTGCTCCAGCTCGCGCAGGCGCGCCTCGATCTCGCGCAGTTCGGTGTCGCCGTCCAGCGCGTACTCGATCGCCGGCTGGTCCAGCGCCGGGGTTTCCTGCGCGACATTGGCGACGATGACGTTCTTCGACAGATCGATCTTGCCGCCGTCCGGCGCAAGCTCATTGCGGATCGCGGCAAACAGCGTCGACTTGCCGACGCCGTTCTTGCCGATCACGCCGACGCGCTGACCGGCATGCACCGTGACCGAGACGTTGCTGAGCAGCGTGCGGGTGTGACGACGCAGCGTGAGATTCTGTAGAGAGAGCATGGGTCGCGGACCAAAGGGGGCGCGGAGTTTACGCTCTTTACATCACCGGAAGCCGGCCAGTAACCGTAGCCCGGATGAAATCCGGGGAGCCCCACCCGGGCTTTGCCCTGGCTACGAGATCCGCGCCGGTCGCGTGCTCCACCACACCAGCCACAGCAGCCCGACCTGCAGCACCAGGCGCAGCGTCAGCGCCCATTCCGGCACTTCCGGGAACTGGTCCGGATTCATCGACATGTGGATGTTCGCCGGCGACACGGCGCAGATCAACGCAATCAGCGCCCAGCCGGTCAGCGGCCTGAGCTTCGGCGGCCACAGGCAGAACGCGAGCAGCAGCTCGATCGCGCCGCTGAGCAGCACGGCTTCACGCGCATACGGGATGTACGGTGGCATGATCCTGACGAAGAAATCCGTCACGGCGAAATGCGCGATGCCGCCGATCAGGAAGAACAGGAACACCACCGTCAAGCCCAGCAGTTTGAGGTTCATGCGGGTTGCGGCTCCGGCGCCTTCCACTGCTTGAGCAACTTGAACACGCGATCGGCATGACGGCCCTGCATCGCCGCGGCGGTCATCACGCCGCCGAGCAGCGCACCGCCGACCCCCGCCGTGACAACATCCTGCCCGGTCATGAACAGGCCTTTGACCGGCGTCACCGGATGCAGCCATTTCTGCTCGAAGCGCTGCAGATCGTGATCGAGTCCGTAGATCTCGCCGCGGTCATTGAGCTGGAACCACTCGGTCGACAGCGGCGTCGACAGTTCGCAGTAGTCGAGCCTGTCCTTGAGTTGCGGCATCTGCTTGAACAGCGCTTCAAGCAGGCGCTCGGTGAACTTGGCTTTCAGCGCCTCGTACTCCGCGCCGCGCTGGTTCCAGGTTTGCCCGGACCACTGCGCGAACCAGTCGTAGCGCCCGAGCGTGATGACCTCGACCGTGCTCTTGCCCGGATAGTTATGCTCCCACTCCGGATCCTTCGCCGACGGAAACGAGATGTAAACCATCGGCAATGTGCTGAACGGATCATCGAGGAAGCGCTGCAGATTGCCCTCGTGATCGGCGTCCGGATAGACCCACAGATTGGTGCGCGGAATGTTCAGCTCTGCCGCGGTGCCCTTGAAGCCGGCATACAGACAGAGATGACCAGCGCTCGGCCGGACTTCCTTGAGCTTCGCGGTATAGCCGTGTCGCGCTGTGGTTGCCGAGGGCAGCAGCTTCTCGCAGGTATTGCGCGCACCAGCATTGCTGACGACGGTGGCGGCCCTGATCGTGCTGCCGTCTTCCATCTCCACGCCGACCGCGCGGTTGTTGTCGACCTTGATCTGCTTGACCCGCGCATAGGTGAACACTTCGCCACCGCCAGCGCGGATCACCGGGATGATCGTGTCGGCCATCTTCCACGAACCACCGACCGGATAGCAGCCACCATCGAAGTAGTGCTTGGCGACCGAGGCGTGCATCAGGAACGCGGCATCGCGCGGCGGCAGGCCGTAGTCACCCCACTGGCCGGTCAGCACCGCGATCAGCTGCTGGTTGGAGGTCAGCGACTCGAGCACTTCGCGCGTGGTCTGGAAGCATTCGCGCGGCACGCGCAGCGGACGGATCTTCTCGTACATGCGCGCCATCAGCGGCGGCATCGCCTGGCCGGCGAAATAGCTCTTCATGCTGCGCGCGACGCGCATTACGGTTTCGATATAGGCGTCGATCGCCGCGCCTTCATCGGGGAAGTGGCGCTTGAGTTCTTCCGCAAAGTTCGCGCGGCCAGCAACGAAGTCGTAATGCTGCTCGCCGATGATGATGCGATCGTAGACACGGTCCATCTCGGCCCACTTCAGCTGGCCGTTGGAGATCACGTCGAAGATGCGGCGCAGCGCGGCGTGTTCCTTGTGCACTTCGCCGACGTAATGCACACCGACATCCCATTCATAGCCTTCGCGCTCGTAGGAATGAGTGAAGCCGCCGGCGGTGTAGTGCTGTTCCAGCACGCAGACCTTCTTGCCGAGCTGCGACAACAGCGCCGCGCAGGCGAGGCCGCCGATGCCCGAGCCGATCACGATGACGTCGTAACTTTCCGCTGCGCGACCTGGTCGGTAGCGCTTGCCTGTGCGTTTCATGAAAATCCCCAGTAGTTTCGCCGCACGATAGCGCGGCGGTGCGACCAAGCGAGTGGGAAATACGGCTCCGGAAGCCGGATAAGCCGGTAGCCCGGTTCCGCGCAGCGGAGCCGGGAAGCCCGGATTGCTCAGCGCGGTTTCCCGGCTACGTCTAGTTTGAATGGAACAGCCGGCTGAACAGCCCCTCGTACCAGCGCCACGGCAGAACCGCGCGCAGCCATAGGCCAATGCGTTCGATCGGCGCAATCGCGATGTGGCGGAACACCGGCCGGCGCTGCGCCAGCAGACGAACGACCTGCTCTGCAAACCGCGGCGGCGGCAGGCCATTGCGCTCATCCTGCTCCATCCAGGCAATCGAGGCTTCGCAGCGCGCGGCGTAGGCGGAGTTCCCCGTCCAGCCGCTGACACGACGGCGCTGTGCGGTGAATCCCGTATTGAAGTTGCCCGGCTCGATGCAGCAGACCCGGATGCCAAAACCAGCGACCTCGAAACGCAGCGCTTCGCTGTACGACTCCAGCGCCGCCTTGCTGGCGCAGTAGAACGCCTGGAACGGCACCGGCAACTGCGTCACCAGCGAGCCGACATTCAGGATCAGGCCATCGCCCTGCGCGCGTAGCTTCGGCAGCAGCGCACGCGTCACGCGCACCGCGCCGAAGAAATTGGTTTCGAACTGTGCCTTCGCTTCGTCGGTCGTCGTGTCCTCGATCGCACCGGCAAAGCCAAAGCCCGCGCAGTTGATCAGCACGTCGATGCGGGACTCGGTTGCCAGCAGACCGGCAACTGCGGCGGAGACCGAAGCATCGCTGTCGACGTCGAGCACCAGCGGCCGGCATTCCGGCAGGTCCTGCGGCGGCCGCCGGCTGGACGCATAGACCCTGTGCCCCGCCGCCGCGAGCGCGACGGCACAGGCGCGGCCGAGGCCCGACGATGCGCCGGTGATCAATATGACTTTGGCTTGCGCTGTGCTCATGGGTGGTTCGATGCATGCATACATTCAGTTGCCGCATTCTGCGGTGCGCGCCAGATTCTGGACAGCACCGACTGCTTGCGGCTTCAATGCCTGATGAAAGCCCGATATGGATTCATCGTCCTGGCCGCGACCTTGCTCGGTTGCGCGACACAGACACCGCGTCCGGTCAGTGCGGATGAGCTGATCCGCGTCTCCGAAGACCTGCAGATCCGCCAGATCGATCCGGATGTATGGGTGCACACATCCTGGCATGTGCTGTCGGATGGTCGACGACTGTCATCCAACGGCCTGATCGTCCGCGACGGCAAGCAGCTGCTGCTGATCGACACCGCCTGGGGCGTCGCGCCAACCCAGGAACTGACCGACTGGATTGCGCGCGATCTGCGATTGCCGATCGCCCGCCTGATTCCGACCCATCATCACGACGATCGCATCGGTGGCTGGCCGGTGCTGGCCGCGCTCGGCGTTCCGCTGCTGGCGACGCCGCAGACACTGAGCCTCAGCGCATCTGCGGACATCACGCAGACGCTCGATCCGGCGCTGACAACACTCTCGGAGAATCAGACGGTGGTTATCGGTGCCGTCGAAGTCTTCGCGCCCGGCCCGGCGCACAGCCCGGACAACCTGATGGTCTGGCTGCCCAGGCAGGCGATCCTGTTCGGCGGCTGCGCGGTCAAGGCCGTCGATGCGACCCAGCTGGGAAATATCGATGAAGCCGATTTCCGCGGCTGGCCGCTGGCGATTCAGCGCGCGCAGCAACGCTATGCACAAGCGCGTGTCGTCGTCCCTGGTCACGGCGAGCCGGGCGATCGCGCTCTACTGGGTCACACGCTGGATCTGCTGAAAGCAGAAACCCCAGCCGAGTAGCTGGGTCCGAACGATGGGCCAGGGGTCGTTCCGGTTTCTCGATACGCCTGCTTCGCAGGCACTCGAAACGAACGGAGTGTTTTGAGCGCTCGGAGTAGAAAGAAACTCCGTTCGCCTCGAGTGCCGCGCATCGCGCGGTGTATCGCGAGGCCGCCGCAGCCCTCACCAGACCGTCGGCTTCGGATTGCGCTCGTCGAAATCGCGCTGGTGCCAGTACGGATAGATCGGCGCCTGCTGGCTGGCCTTGTCGAGCGCCTGCATGTGCGCCGCGCTGAGACTCCAGCCAACGGCGCCGAGGTTCTGCAGCAGCTGCGCTTCGTTGCGCGCACCGATGACGACGTTGCTGACGCTCGGCCGCTGCAGCAGCCAGTTCAGCGCGATCTGTGGAATCGACTTGCCGGTTTCCTTTGCAATCAGGTCGAGCGCATCGACGACGGTATACAGATGCTCGTCATCGACCATCGGTCCGCCCTCCGCTCCGCCCTGCGCGATGCGTCCGTCACCCGCAGCCTGGCCGCGACGGATCTTGCCGGTCAGGCGGCCCCATCCGAGCGGGCTCCAGACCATCGTGCCGACCCCCTGGTCGAGCATCAGCGGCATCAGCTCCCACTCGTACTCGCGGCCGATCAGTGAGTAGTAGCCCTGATAGCTGACGTAGCGCGCCAAGCCATAGCGCTCGGAAGTCGCGAGCGCTTTCATCAGGTGCCAGCCGGAAAAGTTCGACGCGCCGATGTAGCCGATCTTGCCGTCGCGGATCAGCTGGTCGAGCGCGCCGAGCACTTCTTCGGGCGGCGTCAGCGCGTCATAGCCGTGCATGAAGTACAGATCGATGTGATCGGTGCCGAGACGCTTGAGGCTGGCTTCGCAGGCACGCACGAGGTGATAACGCGACGAGCCCTTGTCGTTCGGTCCGCTGCCGGTCGTGAAGGTCGCCTTGGTCGAGATCAGCACCTGGGTGCGCCGACCCTTGATCGCCTGGCCCAGCACTTCTTCGGACACGCCGTCCGAGTAGATGTCGGCGGTGTCGAAGAAATTCATGCCGTGTTCGAGGCTGACGTCGACGAGGCGTGTCGCTTCCCTGACGTCCGAATTGCCCCAGCGCTGGAACATCTCGCCTTTGCCACCGAAAGTACCGGTGCCGAGGCTGAGTACGGGGACTTTGAGGCCGGAGCGGCCGAGCTGACGATGTTCCATGGGCGATCTCATTCTTCGGGGGCAGCCGAGTATATTCACGCTTCGCACGGCAACTCGACCTTCCGCGTGCTAGGGCCTGTTAACGCTATGGCGATCGTTGTGACGGAGACCGTTTTGGCGCAGTGCAAGGAAGAAGGAGCGCGGTGTACTGGACGTACACGAGCGAGTTCTGACGCCGCAATGCGCCAAAACGGTCCCGCCCTTCGGGTGCCACGGGATTTGTGGCCATGCGGCGTTGCGCCCTCCTCATTTGGAACCACCAAACTCGGTCGGTCGCGCCTTGCCTGGCCGCAAATCTCGTGGCATCACAGCGACCGCCATAGCGTTAACAGGCCCTAGCGGACTCTGCCGTCTCACCTTATTGGACGAAGCGCCCGGACGACCCGCATCCTATCTTTGGTAAGTTCGACTCACCAAGGTGCAAGCACATGTCAGATCGTCCCTCCGTGATGCAGGCTTTTACCGGCCTGTCGACCGACGAAATGGAAATCCTGTCGCAGGCGGATCGCTTCGCGCAGGCCGAGATGTATCCGCTCGCCCAGCGCATGGACGACGAGGAATGGTGGCCGGACCAGATCTTCCCGAAGATCGGCGAGACCGGTTATTTCGGCATCACCGCGCCGGAAGCGCTCGGCGGCTCGGGCATGGACGTGTTCACCTCCGGCCTGATCCTGCAGGCCTTCGGCCGCTGGAACCACGCGCTGGCGCTGGCCTGGGTTGCCCACGAGAACCTGTGCCTGCACAACATCCTGCGCAACGCCAATGACGCGCAGAAGCAGAAGTACGTGCCGGGTCTGGTCAAGGGCACGAGCATCGGCGCACTCGGCCTGACCGAACCCGGCGCCGGCTCCGATGCGCTCGGCTCGATGCGCACGACTGCGCGCCGCGAAGGCGGCTACTACTATCTGAACGGCTCGAAGATCTACATCACCAACGGCCCGGTCGCCGACGTGCTGCTGGTCTATGCGAAGACCGACAAGGACAAGGGCGCGCAGGGCATCTCGGCGTTCATCGTCGAGAAGGATTTCCCCGGCTTCAAGGTCGCGCAGAAGCTGATCAAGATGGGCTTCCGCGGTTCGCAGACCGCCGAGCTGGTGTTCGAGGAATGCCGTGTGCCGGCCGAGAATCTGGTCGGTGGCGAGAACCGCGGCGTCAAGGTCGTGATGTCCGGCCTCGATCTCGAACGCGCGATGATCTCGCCGATCTGCCTCGGCATCGCCGAGCGCGCGTTCTCGCTGGCGCTGGATTACGCCAAGCAGCGCAAGCAGTTCGGCCGTCCGATCTCCGATTTCCAGATGGTGCAGTCGATGCTCGCGACGATGTACACGCGCGTCGAGTCGATGCGTTTGTTCACGTACCAGACGCTGCGCGCGGCGAACGTCATCGGCGAGGAAGACGGCGGCCGCGGCGAGATCCACAAGCTCACCGCCGCCGGCGTGCTGTACGTCGCCGAGACGATGAATCAGGTGCTCAACGACGCGGTGCAGGTGCACGGCGGCAGCGGCTACATCTGGGAAGCCGAGATCAACCGCCTGTACCGTTCGATCAAGCTGCTCGAGATCGGCGCCGGCACCAGCGAAGTGCGCAAGATGATCATCGCCAAGGAACTGCTGAGCGCCTGACGCTGATCGCCGCCATGAACTTCGACATCGACACGCTCAACGCGCCGGAACATCTGTGGACGACAGAGACCGTCTACCGCTCCGATCTGTTCGCCGGCAAGGTCGCGCTGGTGTCGGGTGCCGGCAGCGGCATCGGCCGTGCCTGCGCGCTGCTGTTCGCGCGCCTTGGCGCAAAGCTCGTGATCTGTGGACGCACGCCGGAGAAGCTTGAAGCCGTTGCCGGGTTCATCCGCAGCAAGGGCGGCGAAGTGCTGGCAGTCCCGACCAATGTGCGCGAACCCGAGCAGGTCGATGCGCTGTTCGCGCAGGCGCACCAGCACTACGGCCGCATCGACTGCACGGTCAACAACGCCGGTGGCCAGTTTCCGCAGAACGCCATCGACATGGCGCCGAAAGGCTGGTCCGCGGTCATCAACAACAATCTCAACGGCACCTGGCTGATGATGCAGCGCGCCGCGCAGTACTGGCGTGACCAGCAGACCCCGGGCTCGATCGTCAACATCGTCGTCGTCATCGAGCGCGGCATGCCAGGCGTCGCACACACGGTGGCCGCGCGTGCCGGCATCATCGGTGCGTCGCGCACGGTCGCCGTCGAATGGGCGCCGCTGAACGTCCGCGTCAACTGCGTCGCGCCCGGCCTGACCGCCACCGAGGGCCTGCGCGTCTACCCGCCGGAAGCGCAGAAGGAATTCCCGCTCGCCAATCCGCTGAAAAGACCCGGCACGCCGATGGAGATTGCCGAGTCGGTGATCTACCTGTCGGCAGGCAGCGGCAGCTTCATCACCGGCGAAGTGCTGACCGTCGACGGCGGCGGCAAGCTGTGGGGCGAGCTGTGGACCGCAGGCCGGCCGGACTGGTACCGCAGCAACTGAACCTTTGATCGGCGACACTGGTCGGACCCGTACCGTTCCCGACCGAGACTCCGTCATGTCCCTGCATCGCTCTTCCCGTCTGCTCGTCACCGCCGCCGCCGTGCTGCTCGGCTTCAACAGCGGCCTGGCTGCCGCTGCCCTCGACAAGAACACCGCCGCCGCGCTGGACGCCGCGCTCGCCGGCGATCACCGCAGCACCGAGAACCGTGCGCGCGATGTCTACCGCAAGCCGCGCGAGGTGCTGGATTTTCTCGGCCTGCGCAGCGACATGACCGTGGTCGAGCTTTCTCCGGGCACCGGCTGGTACACCCAGGTGCTGGCACCAACCCTCAAGGACGGCGGCAAGTACTACGCCGCGAACTACGGCTTGGCCGCCACCAGTTCCTACGCCAGAAGCAACTTCGGCAAGTTCATGACGATGCTGGGCGAGCGTCACGACCTCTACGGCAAGGTCAACGTCACGCAGTTCCAGCTGCCCTATGAAACCAGCGTCGCACCGCGCGGCTCGGCGGACATGGTGCTGACCTTCCGCAACGTCCATAACTGGGCAGCCGGCGACTACGGCACGCTCGCGTTCCGCGTGATGTTCGACACCCTCAAGCCGGGCGGCGTGCTCGGCATCGTCGATCACCGCTGGCC
>JALYJV010000265.1 GCA_030775105.1 Pseudomonadota bacterium
CCACGGACAAACGCGTGAACCGCCTGTGCCTGCTCCGGTGAGGCCGTGCGGCCGGTGCCAATCGCCCAGACCGGCTCGTAGGCGATGACCGCCTGCTTGAACGCTGCGATGCCGACGCGATCGATGACCGCCTTGAGCTGCCGATCGAGCACCGCCTCGGTGGCACCAGCTTCGCGCTCTGCCAGGGACTCGCCGATGCACAGGATCGGCGTCAGGCCGCAGGTCTGTGCCGTTTCGAAGCGCTCGGCGACTGCCTGATCGGATTCGCCGTACAGGCTACGGCGCTCGGAATGGCCGACGATCACGTAAGTGCAACCGACCTCACGCAGCATGCCGCCGTGAATTTCGCCGGTGAATGCGCCCGGCTTGACCTGCTCGCTGAGGGTCTGCGCACCGAGCAGCACCGTGCTGCCATCAATCTGGCGGGCGGCGGCATCGAGGTAAATCACCGGCGGACACACCAGCACGTCGACATCCGGAGACTTGCGCACCTCGAACAGAATGTCGTGCAGCAGGCTCGCATTGCTGTCGCGAGACCCGTTCATCTTCCAGTTCCCGGCCACCATCGCACGTCGCTTCATACCTTGTTCCTCGCAAAACGCATCGCTGCCCCTTCGATCGCTAAGCTCTTGTCGTAGTTTGAATCAGACCTTGCAGGCTTCACGCACCCGCCCCGCCAGGTAATCCGCCACTTTCTGGGTCTGCACCGCGTCCTCGGCCTCGACCATGACCCGGATCAGCGGCTCGGTGCCGGAGGCGCGCAGCAGGATACGGCCCTTGCTACCCAGTTGCTGTTCAATCTCGGCTGCCGCTGCCGTAACCAGCGGCGCTTTCATGACACTGGCCGCAGAACCCTGCACGCCGACATTGATCAGCACCTGCGGAAACTTGTGCATGCCCTGGGTCAATGCCTGCAGGCTGCGCTGCTGGCGCACCATCGCGTAGAGCACCTGCAAGGCGGTGACAATGCCATCGCCGGTCGTGGTCTTGTCCAGGCAGATCGTATGCCCGGAAGATTCGCCGCCGAGCACGCCCTGATTGGCCTTGAGCATTTCCATCACGTAACGGTCACCGACTGCGGCGCGCATGAAGCGCAGACCCAGCGCAGTCAGTGATTGCTCAAGCCCAAGATTGGACATCAGCGTCCCGACCACCGGACCGGCGACACCGCCGTTGGCGTGGCGCTGCTGCGCAATCACGAACAGGATCTGGTCGCCGTCGATTTCATTGCCCTGTGCATCGACCATCAGGCAGCGATCAGCGTCACCGTCGAGCGCGATGCCCAGATCAGCGCCGCTGTCGCGAACCTGCTGCTTGAGCAGATCCATATGGGTCGAGCCACAGCCGAGATTGATGTTCAGACCGTCGGGCTGGTTACCGATCACCGTGACGTTTGCGTCGAGCTCTTCGAACACTGCGGGAGCGACGCGGTAGGCCGCACCGTTGGCGCAGTCGAGCACGATGCGCAGACCGCTGAGACTGCGTTCGCCGAAAGTGCCTTTGCAGAATTCAATGTAACGCCCGCCACCATCATCGAGGCGCTTGGCACGACCCAACTGCTCGGGGGCCACGCATTGCAGCGGCTCGTCGAGCATGGCTTCGATCTGCGCTTCGACCGCGTCGCTGAGCTTGCTGCCATCGGCGCCGAAGAACTTCACGCCATTGTCGTGATGCGGATTGTGCGAAGCCGAGATGACCACACCGGCGTGCGCGCGGAACGCTCGGGTCAGGTACGCGACGGCGGGTGTCGGCAGTGGCCCAAGCAGATCGGACTCGACACCTGCTGCAGCAAAGCCGGCTTCCAGCGCGGATTCGAACATGTAGCCCGAACGTCGCGTGTCCTTGCCGATCAGCACGCGTGCCTTGGCATTGCTGCCGAGGACCCGCCCTGCCGCCCAGCCCAGTTTCAGGGCGAACTCCGGCGTCATCGGCATCTGGCCAACGCGTCCGCGAATTCCATCTGTTCCAAAATACTTGCGACTCATAGCCGTGCCCTCCTCTCCCTCAAGGCGTGCGCTGTGCGCACTGCGTCGACGCTTGCTACGACGTCGTGGGCGCGAACTATAGCGGCACCCTGCCAAACCGCAACTGCCGCCACCGCAAGGCCACCAGCCAGACGCTGCTCCGTGGCACGTCCGAGCAGACTGCCGAACATCGACTTGCGCGATACCCCGACCAGCAGCGGTCTTTGCAGATCAGGCCAAGCCTGCAGATTGGCTAGCAAACTCAGGTTGTGCTCCAGCGACTTACCGAAGCCGATACCGGGATCGAGCACAATAGCTTCGGCGCTGATGCCGCCGGCAACACAGGCCGCGAGGCGTGCGGTCAGGAACTCCCCAACTTCGCGCACCACATCGTCATAGCCTGGCGCCTGCTGCATGCCTCGCGGCTCGCCCTGCATGTGCATCAGACAGACTGCAGCGCGGGCATCGCGAACCGCAGCAATCGCACCGGGCGCGCGCAATGCATTCACATCGTTGACCAATTCGGCGCCGGCGATGCAGGCGGCGCGCATGACGGCGGGTTTCATCGTGTCGATCGAGATCACGACGTCACTGCGCTGACGCAGCGCTTCGATCACCGGCACCACACGATCCAGCTCCTGCTGCTCGCCCACCGGCTCGGCACCAGGCCGCGTCGATTCACCACCGATGTCGATGATCGCGGCACCGTCTTCGACCATCTGCAAGGCCCGCTCGACTGCGGCATGGC
>JALYJV010000266.1 GCA_030775105.1 Pseudomonadota bacterium
CCCCTGGAGCACCAGCAGGATCGAGGTCCGTCCACTCCAGGTCCACCGCCGGGACCGGGATCGGCTGATCACCCGATGCTCCGTCCGTGCTGCTGCCGGTCTGTGAACAAGAGGCCAGGAGGAACAATGTCGCGCAGCCTAGCACCGTTTTTCTCATAACCCTCTCCTTATCGACTCGTGAAGTAACCTGAAATATACGTCTGCGGGTTTAATCTGAAGAACTGGTGCGTCACCCGCCGGCTAACGCTCGGCATCAGCGGCGCGCGAAGCGCGTCCGCTGCATGCCGTTGTTAGGCCGCAATGGGGGTCTGTCAGGGCTTCGTAGGCATCGCATCGGGACTAGGCCGCCGGCACGAAGAAGGCCCCACGTCGCCGTGCCGCGCGCAGCAGCAGCACAACCGCGACCGTGGTCGACGCGATCACCAGCAACGAACTTTCTGGACCGAACATCCCGCCGGTCAGCCAGTCGGGCCCGGCAAAGCGGCTTTCGAGTGGCGCCAACTTGCGCCAGTCCTCAATGCCGGAAAGCGGCATGCCACTGAGCAGAATGGTGAAGTTCCATGCCGCGTGATTGGCGGCCACCACCCACAGGTTGCGCGCCAGGACGAACACCCCGGCCCAGAGCAGGCCCACCAAAGTCACTGATACCAGCATTGTCACCACATCGCTGATCCCACCTTGTTCGACGTTTTCCAAGTGCTGCAGGGCGAACGCCACCGCTTGTACTATCAACGCCAACTTCGTTCCCCAGGCCCGTTCCAGGAGCCGGAACAGCAGGCAGCGGTAAACCAGTTCTTCCAAGATAGCCGCGATGCCGATAAGGGCTGCTACGCCGAGCAGCGCCGGCGAGGCGCCGCGGAACAGCACCTGTTCGTAGACGCCCAGAGCGAATAGCACGGCCATCGGCAGCGCCACCATGGCAGCGCCGCTCGCGCCGCCAAGCATCAGGTGAATCGGCCGCAGATGCAGCTCGGTCGCTTCGCGTTTTTCATGCCAGTGCACGAAAGCCCAGTAGCCCGCCACTGCCGTCAGAAGGATGCCAGCGCGCCTAAAGACACTGAGCAATTCGGGCCCCGGGTGGAACACCGCTTCGATCAGCGGCAGCAGGCCTTGTCGAAAGATCAGAATCGAGCCAAGAATCGCCACCCCACCCAGCAGCAGTGAGCCGAGCATCCGGCCGGCGACGCGCATACGCCGTCGCGCGATGTTTCCAGTTGCAAGCGGAGCGGTCATGTCGGCCTAACGTCCGCGTTGAGCGGGCCGCGCGAGGCGCATCCGGCGCGCCGCAGGCGCGAAAATAGTCCGCGCGCCTGCGGCGCGCTCGCTTAAGCCTTTCACGGTCCGCTCCAACGCATTGTTAGATGTCATGAGCCATCTATTCTTGAATGACTATCGGGTCTGAGGGGTCGGGTACTTCAGTTGTCGAATCTACAACGCCATCGGCGTCATTGTCCTCGACCCACACCAGCACACCATCCTTCTTGGCCATATAGCGCACAGAGTCCCAGTGACCATCTCCGTCGGGATCTAAAGCTTCCAAGGTTTGAGGCTCAATGGCGCCGTCGAAAACCAGGACTGCGGTACCGATAATTGGACCGCCAGGCGCGCTCGGGTACCTGTCGATGTGAACCTTTGCGGCACCATGGGGCGTCGTTACTGCGAGGCCTCGGTCGTTTTCAATGCGCGAAATCTCGAATCCTTCAACCGGCGTCGATCTGTCGCCGCAATCGCCACAGCTCGAGCAAGCAATTGCGACGGCGACGGTAACGATGGTTTTCATGACGTCTAACTACAATTGGGTGTGAAAAGTCATATCTAGTAATACTTCCAATCCCGTTATTAATCACGCCCCGCCAAACGTTTTGTTAAATAGGCCAGCCAGTTAGCGCTGCGCGGACTCCCACCCCGGTGCCGTATGGAATCCCGTCTCGGACGGCGCCAGCGACGGCTTGCCTAGAATGCGGTCCGCACATTTCTCGGCCAGCATGATGGTCGGAGCGTTGAGATTCCCCGTCGTGATGGACGGCATGATTGA
>JALYJV010000267.1 GCA_030775105.1 Pseudomonadota bacterium
ACCAGGAAGATTCCCGCAACCACAGCCCAGATGATGTGCAGGCCCACCGGCGGATCGCGTTCGAGCACGCTGTTGGCGGGCTTGTCCGGCTGGTAGTAGACCGCAACACTGTTTCCGGCCGCGTAGAGTCTGAGAATCTCCGGAATGCGCGGATCGTTGTCGGCAATCTCGCCGATGCTGATGCGACTGCCGGTGAAACGCTTGCCATTGGCCTGATAGCTGTAGCGCACGGCAGGACGATTGACGGAGCGCGTTGCCTCGCCGGTCACCTTGCGTCGCGTGGAAACCAGCTCGCTGCTGACGATCTTGCCGATGGTCTTCGGCCAGGTCGATGCCTTGCGCACCTCGCGCAGCTTCACGAAAGTTGCCGCAACGAGGATGCCGGGAATCGCCAACACGAACAGAACGACGAACCATCCATCGGTGCTCTGCAACGAAGGCGGCAGCCAACCCGGCAGCCAGCTGTCGGGAAAGATCGCGACCAGGAAGAACAGCGCGGCAAAGCAGGCGCCGAAGATACCCGCAGCATGGTTGGTCGACGACGAAAATTGCGCCTCATCCTCGGGCGCATCCGCTTCGGCGGATCGCCACTTGCAGATACTGCGCCAGCGATCATCGCGATTGAGAAAACTGACGAACAGGGTCTGCAGCTGCGTATCGTCGAGCCTGGCGTGGACACGAAGCGCTTCATTGCCCCGGCTGCATTGCAGATCGAAAGTGCCTTGATCTTCGCCGGCGTCAGCGAGCAGGAAGTCAGTGCCTGCTTCGAGCAGCAGGGACCAGCTGTCGTCGCGCGGGATTTTGGCCAGCGCAGCAGCAATATCCTGCTCACTGGCTCGCTCGGAAACCACTTCGTCGCACAGGTCGAGTCTCATCGCACACCCCGCTGATCACCCGTGCCGCATCATGGCCGCAAGCGGGGTGGATGTTCCACCTCAAGCGTCAATCGCCGGCGTAGCCTGTTGATCTGTCCGGTCGTGCGGCGTCCGGAAACGTGGCGTCAGCCTCCTTCGCGCACCGGCGTCTGCGTTGCCAGCCGGCACAGCACGATGCCGCCCAGCACGACAGCGCCACCGATGGCCTGCTGCGGACCAAAGCGCTCGGCGAGAAGCACCCACGCGAACACGGTCGCCGCCACCGGCTGCACCAGCAGGCTGACCGACGAGAACGTCGCCGGCAGATGCGCGAGCGCATAAGCAATCAGGCCCTGGCCACCGACATGCGACAGCAGTGCGAGGCCGAGCAGCATCAGCCAGCTGTGCAGCGTCGGCGGCAGCAGGGTTTCCCCCATCGCCAGCGCCAGCGGCACGGTGACGAGCGCGCCGACCAGGGTGCTCCAGAACATCACCTGTACGGTCGTGAACCAGCGTCGCTGACGGCTGACGGTCAGCAGATAGCCGGCGTAGAACACCGCCGAAGCGACACCGAGCAGATCACCCAGCGCGGTATCCATGCCGATCTTCAGACTGTCGGCGACCAGCAGGCCGGCGCCGATGATCGCCAGCAGCAGGCCGAGCGCGAAACGCGATGTCGTGCGCTCGCCAAACAGGATCCATGCGGCGATGGCGACAAACACCGGCGCGACGTTGGCGAGCAGGGTGGCGTTGGCAATCGAGGTGTAGCGGATCGACTGGTGCCACAGCGACAGATCCGCCGCGAAGAACAGGCCGGCCAGCCACAGCCAAGGCAGATGGCCGCTCACCGCACCGGGTTCGGCAGGCGGGCGATCCTGCCTCCATAACCAGAGGCCGAGCAGCGGCAAGGCCAGCGCCAGACGCCAGAACGCGGCGGTACTCGGACCGACCTCGGCCACGCGGACGAATATCGGCGCCAGGCCGATCAGCACGGCGCCAAGTATCAGCGCCGGCAGGGCGCGGGCGGTCCCGTTTGTGCTCACCGTCCGGTCACCGCGGTCCGGCGCATCAATACGCTGGCCCCGGCCGGGACGGCATGGCAAATGAGGATAAGAAAAGGGGTTGGGAAAGGCGGCATTGCGGCGAAGATTAGCAGCCCACCGCAGGCGGGTTGGCGTTTATGATCCGGCTGACCTGGGGCGCCTACCCGCGTTCCTTATGCACAACAGCCGCTCATCACGGTTCTGCGCCACAATCAAGCGCATCTTCGGTAAGAATCTTGCAATGTTCGTGGAAGCTCATGATTTGAAAAAGGATATTCACACGAATTGCGCTGCACGCAGACCTCGGCGGAGCGCCTGGACTTACTACATACCAGTAGGTCGGCAGGACATCCACAAGCTTATCCACAGGCTGTGAGCATATTACTCGTCACCGTCTGTGTCCCGGTTCCGCTGTTCGCCCAGTACGACTATCTGGTGCCCGCGGAACTCGCATCGACGCTGCGGCGCGGCTGCCGCGTCCGCGTGCCATTCGGGCACCGCGAACTGGTCGGAATCGTCGTTCGCGCGCCGCACGAAAGCGGGGTCGAAGACGGCAAGTTCCGCCCGATCAGCGCCGTGCTCGACGACAGCCCGCTGCTGCCGACCGAGCTGCTCGCGCTCTGCGAATGGGCGGCCAGCTACTACCACCATCCGCTGGGCGAGGTACTCGCCTCGGCACTGCCGGGCCGCCTGCGCCATGGCGAGCCGGCACAGCTGATCGAGCCGCTGGCTTATGGCCTGACCGATGCCGGCCGCACTGCGCTGGCCGAGCTGCCGGAGCGCCACCGCGCCCAACGCGCTTTGTTGCAGGCGTTGATGGACGGCCCGCGCCGGCGCATTTCGCTGGACACGAGCGCCGCTGCAATCAAGCAAGCGCTCGAAGCCGGCTGGCTGATGACGCAGACACTAGCCAAGGCGCCATTGGTCATTGGCCCGACGCCGACACCGACTGCCGAACAGGCGGCGGCGCAGGCCGAACTGGAACAAGCTCAGGGTTTCGACGCGAGCCTGATCGAGGGGGTCACCGGCAGCGGCAAGACCGAGCTGTACCTGCGGCGCATCGAGGCGCTGACCGCGAACGGGGGCCAAGCCTTGGTGCTGGCGCCGGAAATCAGCCTGACACCGCAGCTCGAAGCGCGCTTCCGAGACCGCCTCGGTGACAGCGTCGTCAGCTTCCATTCCGGCATGACGGACCGCGCCCGTGAGCAGGCCTGGCTGCGCGCGCGCAGCGGCAGTGCGCGGGCGATCGTCGGCACGCGCTCGGCAATCTGGCTGCCGTTCAACCAGCTGAAGCTGATCGTCGTCGACGAAGAGCACGACACCTCGTACAAGCAGCAGGACGGCCTGCGCTACTCGGCGCGCGATGTCGCTATCCTGCGCGCGCAGAAGCTCGGCATTCCGGTGCTGCTTGGCAGTGCGACGCCGTCGCTGGAAACCCTGCATAACGCCGAGCAGAAGCGCTATCGCCATCTGCGCCTGCAGCAACGCGTTCGCGGCTCCGCACCGCCGAAGGTGCGCATCCTCGACGTGCGCTCGTTACCGCTCGATCATGGCCTGTCGCAGCCACTGCTCAAGGCGATCGAAAAGCATCTCGACGCCAAGGGTCAGGTGCTGCTGTTCATCAATCGCCGCGGTTACGCGCCAGTGCTGCTGTGCCACGCCTGCGGCTGGAGTGCGCCGTGCACCCAGTGCGACGCGCACATGACCCTGCATCGCGGGCGCAATCTGCTGATCTGCCACCACTGCAGCGCTCAGCTGCCTGTGCCGCGCAGCTGCCCTTCGTGCAGTGCATCGCCGCTGATGGCGGTGGGCGCCGGCACCGAACGCATCGAGCAGGGGCTTGCGAATCGCTTCCCGCAGTATCGCGTCGCGCGCTTCGATTCGGATCGCGTCACCAGTCCGAGCGCCCTCGCCCAGCAACTCGAAGACATCCGCGAAGGCCGCGTGCAGATCCTCGTCGGCACCCAGATCCTCGCCAAGGGTCACGACTTTCCGAACCTGTCGCTGGTCGGCATCGTCTCGGCCGATCAGGCGCTCTACGGCACCGACTTCCGTGCGGTCGAACGCATGGGCCAGCTCGTCACCCAGGTTGCGGGCCGCGCCGGTCGAGGCGAGGTCGCCGGCGAAGTCTGGCTGCAGACGCATGAGCCGGATCACCCACTGCTGCGCACCCTGGCCGAGCGCGGCTACCGCGCACTCAGCGATGCCTTGCTCAAGGAGCGCGAGCAGACCGGTTTGCCTCCGTACAGCCATCTGGCCCTGATCCGCGCCGAATCGCAGGATGGCGGGGCAGCACTGCGTTTCCTGACCGATGCGCAACCGCTGTTCAGCACGCGGCGCAGCGTGATGGCGATGGAACCGATGGCCAGCGGCATGGAACGCCGCGCCGGTTACGTTCGTGCGCAGATGCTGCTGCAGTCGAGCAGCCGTGCCGCCTTGCACGCGGTGCTGGGCACTGCGGTGCAGCAGCTGGCAGGCGTCAGCGGCGCGAGGAATGTGCGGTGGTCGGTGGATGTAGATCCTTACGATCTGATGTGAAATCGGTGCCGGCATCTCGATACACCTGCTTCGCAGGCACTCGATGCGAACGGACTTTTCCTGAGCCACCCCGAGCAAAACTCCGTTCGTCTCGAATGCTGCGCCTGAGGCGCGGTGTATCGAGAGACCGCACAGAACCCGGCGAAATCGGTCTTTTCAGCTCGGTCTCCGCCCGTACCGGGTAGAATTCGCCCCCTTGCGACCTTCGGGTCGTTTTGCGTACCGGAATCATGAAAGAGCATTTGCAGGAGCTGCTGTCCACAGCGCTCAAACGCACCCTGGCCCAGGCCGGGGTCGAACTCGCGCCGACGATTCAACTCGACGCGACCAAGGACGCCAGGTTCGGCGACTTCCAGACCAACCTGGCGCTGCAGCTCGCCAAGGCAATGGGCAAGCCGCCGCGCGCGGTTGCCGAGCAGCTGGTCAACTCACTGCCGGATTCGACGCGCGTTTCGAAAGTTGAAGTTGCCGGTCCGGGGTTCATCAATTTCTATCTGGCTTCCGCCGCATTCCAGGCGGTGGTGTCGGAAGTGCTGCAGCAGGGCGAGGCCTACGGCCGCAACGATTCCGGTGCCAAGGGCAAGATCATGGTTGAGTTCGTCTCGGCCAATCCGACCGGTCCGATGCACGTCGGCCACGGCCGCGGTGCCGCTTACGGCGACGCGATCTCCAACCTGATGGCCGCCACCGGCTGGACCGTCTGGCGCGAGTACTACATCAACGATGCGGGTCGTCAGGTCGACATCCTCGCGATCTCAACCTGGCTGCGTTACCTCGAACTGTGCGGCGAGACGCTGCCATTCCCCAAGCGCGGCTATCCGGCGGATTACATCCAGCGCGCCGCGCAGAAGATCAAGGACGCGCACGGCGAGCAGTTCCGCCATGCAGCGTCGGCGGTGATGGCCGATCTGCCGGAAGAACCGGTTGCTCCGGAAGGCGCGAGCGAAAAGGAAAAGGATGCGATCAAGCTGCGCCAGGAAGCCTATGCCGATGCGCTGATCCTGCGCGCCAAGGCACTGCTCGGCGAAGGCTACGCAGCGGTCGTGCGTTCCGCGCTGGACGATCAGCTCGATGTGATCCGCAGCACGCTGCAATCCTTCAACGTCCGTTTTGATCAGTGGTCCTCGGAAGCAGCGCTGGTCAACAGCGGCTTTGTGCAGAAGGCGCTCAAGCGCCTCGCCGACAAGGGCCTGACCTACGAGAAGGACGGCGCGCTGTGGATGAAGACCGAAGCCTTCGGCGACGAGAAGGATCGCGTGCTGGTCAAGGCCGACGGCGCAGCCACGTATTTCTGTAACGATCTGGCTTACCACATCGACAAGCTCGATCGGGGCTGGCCCCTGCTGATGGACGTCTGGGGTGCAGACCACCACGGCTACATCGCACGCGTGCGCGCCGCGATCGAGGCACTGACCGAACGCAAGGATGCACTCAACGTGCAGCTGATCCAGTTCGTCACACTGTCGTCCGGCCGCATGGGCAAGCGCAGTGGCAACTTCGTGACGCTGCAGGATTTGATCGACGAGGCCGGCACCGACGCGACGCGCTTCTTCTATCTGACGCGTTCGCACGATCAGCATCTGGAATTCGACATCGATCTCGCGCGCTCGCAGTCGAACGACAACCCGGTCTACTACGTGCAGTACGCGCATGCGCGCATCTGCACCGTGTTCAAGCAGTTCGCCGACAAGGGCGGAAAGTGGGACCGCGAAACCGCGAAGCTGACGCTGCATAGGCTCAGCAACGAGCACGAGAAAGCGCTGCTGACGCTGCTCAACCGCTACCCGGAAATGCTCGAGCGCGCAAGTGCAGCGTACACGCCGCACACCGTGGTGTTCTTCCTCAGGGACCTCGCCGAGGCGCTGCACTCGTACTACAACTCGCACCGCTTCATGGTCGAAGACGATCCGGAGCTGCAGTCCGCGCGTCTCGCGCTGATCCAGGCGGTGGGGCAGGTCATCCGCAATGGCCTGAGCATCCTCGGCGTCTCAGCACCGGAACGAATGTAAGCCATGCCCAGGGATTACGCGCAGCGCGGCGGCAACAACCGCCAACAGGCCCGCGGCCGCAGCAGCGGCAAGCGCAAGGGCGGCGGTGGCCTGCCGAACTGGGTGTGGCTGTTTGCCGGATTGTCGGTCGGTCTCGCCGTCGCCGCCTTCGTCTACATCTCGCGGCCGATGAACGGCAACGCGGTACCGGTGTTCGAAGGGACCGATGCCGGCGAAGCTGTCGCGACCGGAGAAGAACCGGTCGCGACGAGCAAGCCCAGGCAGGGCGGCAAGAACACGGCCATCGACAAGAAGGGCGCACCGATCGCGCTGCCGCCGAAGGAAAAAGCGCGCTTCACGTTCTACGAAATCCTGCGCGATCAGGAAGTCGTGATTCCGCAGGAAGCGGTCAAGGGCGACAAGCCGCCACCAGCCGTGGTCGCTGCCGGCGATGGCAGCTTCGTGATCCAGGTCGCCTCGTTCCGCGCGCAGACCGAAGCGGATCGCCAGAGAGCCAGTCTCGCGCTGATCGGCATCGAGTCACGCATCGAGAGCATCACGATCGACGGCAAGGACACCTACTACCGTGTCCGCATCGGCCCGGAGTCGAACTGGAAGAAAGTGCAGGCGACGATGGCGCGGCTCGAAGAGAACGACATCAGCGCGATGCTGATCAAGCTGAAGTAGCGCGCTCCGGCTTCGGAGAGCTCTCTATACACCGTGCGCTTCGCGCACGGTGTATAGAGATGCCGGCGCTGGGCTCAGTCGAACACCGTCGCCTTCACTCCCGTCACCTCACCCACCGTCGCTGTGCGATGCACGCGCAACTCGCCCTCACGTTCGAAGGTGACTGGGCCGACGGTGGTGTTCGGACCGACCATCACAACCGGCTTGCGCTTCTTGCCGTCCGAATTGCCATTGGAATCCTCGACACGGATCGCGCCGATTTTCGAGCCGGAGCCGGTGTTGATCGAGCCCGCGGTGATCACGACTTCACCCTTGACCACCGCCTTGTCGAGCGCAATCGCACCGTTGACCGTGCGCACATCCTCACCGATGCTGGCTGATGCGCCGACACGGATGTCGCCGTTGACGGTCTCGAGATCTTCCTTCACCACCAGATCCTCACCGGCGGTGATGTCGCCGTTGACAGTTTCCGCGTCATCGACGCGCACGCGGGCGCCCAGTTCGATACCCCCATTGACCGTCTCGACGCCACCGGCCCGGCTACCGTCACCGAGTTCGATCTCGCCATTGACGGTCTGCAGATCCTTGACCGTCGAGTTCGCGCCGATGCGGATGTCCTCGTTGACCAGATCGAAGCTCGACGTTGCCGATTCGATGTGATCGATGTTGACGCCGGCCCAGGCCACCAGTGGCAGTGTCGCCAGCAGACCCAGCGCAGCCATTCTTGTCGCGTTCATCGTGTATCCCCGTCCTAGTCGCAGGC
>JALYJV010000268.1 GCA_030775105.1 Pseudomonadota bacterium
CACACCGCGCGCGAACTGGCAGCGCAGAGCGGTGTGCCGCTGCTGCCGGGAAGCGATCTGCTCGCCAGCGTCGAGCAGGCGCTGTCCGAAGCCGAGCGCATCGGCTATCCGGTCATGCTCAAGAGCACCGCCGGCGGCGGCGGCATCGGCATGAGCCTGTGCAACGATGCGGCCGAGCTGAGCGCGCGCTACGCCGCCGTGCAGCGGATGGCGACCGCCAGCTTCGGCGATGCACGCGTCTATCTGGAGCGCTACATCGCCACCGCACGGCATGTCGAAGTGCAGATCTTCGGCGACGGTCGCGGCGGCGTGGTCTCGCTCGGCGAGCGGGATTGCTCGCTGCAGCGGCGCAACCAGAAGGTCGTCGAGGAAACGCCTGCTCCCGACCTCTCCGACGCGCTGCGCGAGCGCCTGCATGCTGCGGCGCGTGCGCTGGGCGCTGCCGTGCAGTACGAATCCGCCGGCACCGTCGAGTTCATCTACGACGTCGCGCGCGAGGATTTCTATTTTCTGGAAGTGAATACGCGCCTGCAGGTCGAGCATCCGGTCACCGAAAGCGTCTACGGCGTTGACCTTGTCGAATGGATGATCCGCCAGGCGGCCGGGGAGTTCGTGATGCCGGCGCAGGCAACTCTGATTCCACGCGGCGCGGCGATCGAAGTGCGGCTCTATGCGGAAAATCCTCAGCAGGATTTCCGTCCGGCAACCGGCACGCTGACCGAAGTGAGCTTCCCCGACAGCCTGCGCGTCGATGGCTGGATCACCACCGGCACCGACGTCTCGCCGTACTACGACCCGATGCTTGCCAAGCTGATCGCCCACGCCGAGACGCGCGACGCGGCGATCGCCAAGCTGAGTGCGGGACTGGCGCAAACCGCAGTCTGGGGCGTGACCAGCAACCTCGATTATCTGCGCCAGGTCATCGCCGGAGAAGCCTTCAGCAGCGGCGCGGTCGCGACGCGCGTGCTCAAGGAATTCGACTATCGCTCGCGCAGTGTGGAAGTCATCGCACCCGGCGCACAAACCAGCGTGCAGGACCTGCCCGGTCGCCTCGGCTACTGGGACGTCGGCATCCCGCCTTCCGGACCGATGGATGCGCAGGCACACGCGCTCGCCAATCGCGTGGCCGGCAACGCCGAAAGTGCGGCGGCACTGGAGTGCACGCTGCTCGGGCCCACGCTGCGATTTCATAGCGACAGCCTGATCGCGCTCGCCGGCGCGGAGATGCACGCGACGCTCGACGATCTGCCGCTGCCGTACTACGAGCCGATCGCGGTGCGTACCGGCCAGGTCCTGCAGCTCGGTCGCATCAGCGGCGCCGGTCAGCGCACCTATCTGGCCGTGCGCGGCGGCTTCGACGGTCCGCGCTACCTGGGCTCACGCGCGACCTTCAGCCTCGGCGGCTTTGGCGGTCATGCGACCGGCGTGCTGAAAACCGGCGACACGCTGCAACTCGCCGACGAGTCTGCATCTGCGCCGATCACGATTCCACTCGCGGAGCGTCCACAGCTCGGCCGCAACTGGGAGCTGGGCGTGCTCTACGGCCCGCACGGCGCACCGGACTTCTTCACCGCCGAAGACATCGACACCCTCTACGCCGCCGAGTACGAAGTGCATTTCAACTCGGCACGCACTGGCGTGCGCCTGATCGGCCCGCGCCCGAACTGGGCGCGCAGCGATGGTGGTGAGGCCGGCCTGCATCCGTCGAACATCCACGACAACGCCTACGCGATCGGCTCCATCGATTTCACCGGCGACATGCCGATCATCCTCGGCCCCGACGGCCCCAGCCTTGGCGGTTTCGTCTGCCCGGCGGTCGTTGCGCGCGATGAGCTGTGGAAACTCGGCCAGCTGCGCCCTGGGGACAAGCTGCGATTCATCGCTGCAGATCGCAGAGCACTAGCTGTCGAAAAGCACATCGGCACGCCGATACTGGGGCGCCGCGATGACGGCCCGGTTCCGGTCGTCTACCGCCGCGCCGGCGACGACAACCTGCTCGTCGAATACGGGGCGATGACGCTGGATCTCGCCCTGCGCCTGCGCGTACACCTGCTCGCCGACGCCGTGCGTGCAGCGAAACTCAAAGGCATCATCGATCTGACGCCGGGCATCCGCTCGCTGCAGATTCACTATGACAGTCGCGCCCTCAGGACCAGCCTGCTGCTCTCTGCGCTCGCTGAAATCGAACGCGCGCTACCGCCTGCCGAGCAGGTCACGGTGCCGAGTCGCATCGTTCACCTGCCGCTATCGTGGAACGACTCGCAGATCCAGCTGGCGATGCGCAAGTACCAGGAACTGGTACGGCCGAACGCGCCGTGGTGTCCGGACAACATCGAGTTCATCCGCCGCATCAACGGCCTCGCTTCCGTCGACGACGTACAGCGCATCGTCTTTGACGCCAGCTATCTGGTCTACGGTCTTGGCGACGTCTATCTCGGCGCACCGGTGGCGACGCCGGTCGATCCTCGCCACCGTCTGGTCACGACCAAGTACAACCCGGCGCGCACCTGGACACCGGAAAACGCGGTCGGCATCGGCGGCGCCTACATGTGCATCTACGGCATGGAAGGCCCTGGCGGTTATCAGCTGTTCGGCCGCACGCTGCAGATGTGGAACCGCTGGCGCAAGACGCCGGAGTTCGTCCAGCCCTGGCTGCTGCGCTTCTTCGACCAGATCCGTTTCTATCCGGTCAGCGAGGAAGAGTTGCTGGATGCGCGCGCCGCGTTTCCACACGGCCGCTATCCGCTGCGTATCGAGGAAACCTCCTTCTCCTACGCTGACTACGCACGCTTCCTCGGCGACAACGCCGACAGCATTGCCACGTTCAAGCAGCGCCAACAGACCGCGTTCGAAGCCGAACGCCAGGACTGGAAGGCCAAGGGGCTCGATACCTTCACCTCCGATGAAGGCGCGGCGCTCGCCGACGAAGCCACGCTGCCGGACGGCTGCGAAGGCGTCGCCTCGCAGGTCAGCGGCAACGTCTGGAAGCTGCTCGTCGAGCCGGGGCAGGTCGTTGCACGAAACCAGGCTGTCGTCGTGCTCGAATCAATGAAGATGGAGATGGAGGTCTGCGCGCCGCGCGCCGGACGCATCCGCGAGCTGCGCTGCGCACCGGGCAAGACGGTGCAGGCCGGACAGATCGTCGCCGTGATGGAGGACGCCTGATGCTGCCGACCGTATTTGATTTCGCGACGCTGCAGGCCGGCTATCGCGATGGGCGCTGGACGCCGCGCCAAATCGTCGACGAAGTGTTGCGCCGCGCCGAGGGCGGCGATCCAACTGCGTGGATCTCGCGTTATTCGCGCGAGGTACTGCACGCCGCCGCCGATGCACTCGGCACCGCGCCACGCAGCGAGCAGCCGCTGTGGGGCATTCCCTTCGCAGTCAAGGACAACATCGATTGCACCGGCCTGCCGACGACCGCCGCGTGTCCGGCGTTTGCACACATGCCGGGCGCCGATGCCACGGTCGTCGCGCAACTGCGCGCCGCGGGCGCGCTGGTCATCGGCAAGACCAATCTCGACCAATTCGCAACTGGCCTCAACGGCACGCGTTCGCCGTATGGAGCGCCGCGCAGTGTGTTCGACGCGCGCTACATCTCCGGCGGCTCGAGTTCGGGCTCGGCAGTTGCTGTCGCTGCCGGTCAGGTCAGCTTTGCGCTCGGCACCGACACCGCCGGCTCGGGTCGCATTCCGGCGGCCTTCAACAATCTGGTCGGCATCAAGCCGACACGTGGCCTGCTGTCGAACCGAGGCCTCGTGCCGGCCTGTCGCAGTCTTGATTGCATCACCGTGTTCGCACTCAATGTCGCTGACGCGCATGCGGTGCTTAGCAGCGCAGCGGGTCGTGACGAGGCAGATCCCTACTCGCGCACAGCGGCGCCGCGCGATTTGCCGCGGCAGCGCTTGCGCATCGGTGTTCTGAGTGACGACCAGCGCGAATTCCATGGCGATGCCGAGGCGGCCCAGCTCTATGCCGCTGCCATCGCCGTGCTGGCGACGCGCGGAGCCAGCACTGTCGAGTTCGACTACCGGCCGTTCCGCAAGGTCGCCGCACTGCTCTACGAGGGTCCATGGCCGGCGGAACGCTATGCCGCGATCGAGAATTTCTTCACGAGTCACGGGGCCGAGATCGAGCCGACCGTACGGCAGATCATCGGCGCGGGCGCGAAGGTTTCCGGCGCCGCAGTGTTCAGCGGAATGCACGAACTGGAGCGACTGCGGCGTATCTGCGAGCGTGAGTGGGAATCGCTCGATGTACTGCTGCTGCCGACCGCGCCGACGATCTATACCGTCGAGCAGTTGCGCGCCGAACCGGTACTGCGCAACAGTGAACTCGGACGCTACACGAATTTCGTCAACCTGCTCGACTACAGCGCGCTAGCTCTACCAGCGGGCTTCCGTACGGACGGCCTGCCATTCGGCGTCACCCTGATCGCACCAGCGCACAGCGATAACGCGCTCGCGCGTTTCGCTGCCGATCTGCATCCACACATCGGCAACGGCCAGGGGATCGACCGTCGCGCAATCATTCCAAACTCTGGACTCTCACCATGAACAAGGAAGATGAAATCCTGATCGCCGTCGTCGGCGCTCACCTCAGCGGCATGCCGCTGAATCACGAACTGACCAGCGTCGGCGGCACGCTTCAGCGTGCGGCGCAGACGGCGCACGACTACCGGCTCTACGCGCTGCCGAACACAACGCCGCGCAAGCCAGGCCTGGTTCGTGTACCCGGCTTTGTCGGATCCGGAATTTCCGTCGAGGTCTGGAGTCTGCCGTCCGCTGCCTTCGGCCGCTTCGTTGCGCGCATTCCCTCACCACTGGGCATCGCCAAGCTCAAGCTTGCCGACGGCAGCGAAGTCAGCGGATTCATCTGCGAGGCTTTTGCGGTGAGCGGTGCCGAGGAAGTCACGGCGCACGGCGGCTGGCGCGCATACCTGGCCAGCCTGTAATCCGGTTTCAGCAAGCGCTGCACAGCTGCACCCGTCATTCCCGCGAAAGCGGGAATCCAGGGCGGATAGAGCGGCCATTTACTGACGGCGACAACGCGTGCTTCATCGCACGCGCATCGGCGGCACCAGAAGCTGAGCGTCGACGCGCGCATCAAACCAGCTGACGCGCCAATCCAGATGCGGTCCGGTCGCACGGCCGGTTGCGCCCACCGCCGCAATCAGCTCGCCCTGCTTCACGGTCTGGCCCAGCTTCACCTGCAGTTTGGACAGATGAAGAAATGTCGACGCCAGTCCGTGACCATGATCGATCATCAGCGTACCGCCGGTGTAGTACATGTCTTTTTCGGCAAGGCTGATCACGCCACTTGCTGGCGCGTACACCGGTGTACCGGTCGGCACCGCGACATCGACGCCGTAGTGCGGTTGCTTGGCCTCGCCATTCAAGATGCGCTGGCTGCCGAACACGCCTGAGATGCGGCCGATGCAGGGCCACATGAACTTCTCGGCAAAACCTGTCAGGCCGGAGTCACGCTGGCGCGCCGCAGCAGCGAGCGCCTGATCCTTCCTGATGCGCTCGGTCACGCTCGCCGGCGGCGTCACCATCTTCGGCGGCAGACCCTTGATGTTCTGGACGTCGTACTCGCGCTTGGCGACCCTGGTCTTCAGCGACAAGGCCAGCGGCTCATCCGGCAACTGTACCTGCAGTTCGGCGTTTTCCGGCTCGTCGCGATTCAGGCCGAAAACAAATCGGCCGTCCGCGCTGAGGCGCAGCGCGCGCCCGTTGAACCAGACCTTCGATCCCAGCGGCGCCTGGCCGAACAGCAGCTCACCCTGCTTCCACTGGCCATCCAGACTGACGCCGGGAATACCGCTATCGGCAGCGTTCGCGCCGACAGCGGCAAGCAGGCACATCAAGGCCAATGCAGAGCGCAGCATCAGTGCAGCGCGTTGAGGCGCACGACGGCTTCCGCGAGCGGCAGTGTTTCCTGACGCTCTTCGCCACGGAATCGCAGCGTCACCGTGCCTTCCTCGGCTTCCTTGCGACCGACAACCAGGATCACCGGAATCTTCTGCAGCGCATGCTCGCGGATCTTGTAGTTGATCTTGACGTTGCGCAGATCGGCCTCGGCGCGCACGTTGGCATTCTTGAGCACTTCGCAGACTTCGCTGGCGTAACCGTCAGCGTCCGACACGATCGGCGCGACGACGGCCTGCACCGGCGACAGCCAGTACGGCAACGCGCCGGCGTGATGCTCAAGCAGAATGCCGATGAAACGCTCCATCGAACCGACGATCGCGCGATGCAGCATGATCGGTCGCTGGCGCTGCGAGGCCTCGTCGATGTACGCAGCGTCAAGACGCTCCGGCATCATCGGATCGAACTGGATCGTGCCGACCTGCCAGGACCGCCCAATCGAGTCGCGCAGGTGGTACTCCACCTTGGGACCGTAGAACGCGCCCTCGCCCGGCAGCTCGGTCCACTCAACGCCGGCAGAGTGCAGCGCAGCGCGCAGCGTGCTTTCGGCGCGATCCCATTCCTCATCCGTACCCAGGCGTTTCTCCGGGCGCAGCGCGAGCTTGACCGCCAGATCAGTGAACCCGAAATCGGCATACACCTGCATCGCCTGCTTGTGAAAAGCGCTGACCTCGCCTTCGACCTGTTCCGGCGTACAGAAAATATGGCCGTCGTCCTGAGTGAACGCGCGCACCCGCATGATGCCGTGCAGTGCACCGGATGGCTCGTTGCGATGGCAGCCACCAAACTCGGCGTAGCGGATCGGCAGCTCACGATACGAATGCAGTCCGGCGTTGTAGATCTGCACGTGACCCGGGCAGTTCATCGGCTTGACTGCGTAGGTGCGCTTCTCAGATTCGGTGAAGAACATGTTGTCGTGGTAGTTGTCCCAGTGCCCCGACTTCTTCCACAGACTGACGTCAAGAATCTGCGGGCCGCGCACTTCCTGATAGCCACTCTTCTTGTAGATGCCGCGCACGTACTGCTCGACGGCCTGCCAGATCGCCCAGCCCTTCGGATGCCAGAACACCATGCCCGGCGCCTCTTCCTGCTGGTGGAACAGGTCGAGCTGCTTGGCGAGCTTGCGATGATCGCGCTTCTCGGCTTCCTCGACCTGGGTCAGGTAGGCCTTGAGTTCGTCGTCGGTGGCGAAGCACACACCGTAGATGCGCTGCAGCTGCGCGTTGTTTGCATCGCCGCGCCAGTAGACGCCGCCGACGCGGATCAGCTTGAACGCGCTGCCGAGCTTGCCGGTCGACGGCAGATGCGGGCCGAGGCACATGTCCAGCCAGCTGTCGCCCTGGCGATAGATCGTCAACGCCTCGTCGGCGGCAATGCCTTCGCGGATCCACTCGGCCTTGAACTTCTCGCCGGCGGCTTCGAAATGCTTGATCGCCGCTTCATGCGTCCACACTTCGCGCCTGATCGGCAGATCGCGCTTGACGATCTCGCGCATCTTGGCTTCGATCTTTTCCAGATCGCCTTCGGTGAACGACTCGCTGCGCGCGAAGTCGTAGTAGAAGCCGACATCGGTCGCCGGACCGAAGGTGATCTGGGTTCCGGGATACAGTTCCTGCACCGCCTGCGCGAGCACATGCGCGGCATCGTGACGGATGGTCTCCAGCGCCTCGGGCTTGTCGCGGGTGATGATGCTGATCGACGCGTCGCGGTCAATCGGGCGGGTCAGGTCCCACAACTCGCCGTTGACGCTGACCAGCGCCGACTTCTTGGCAAGACCGGGCGAAATGCCCTGGGCGATTTCCAGTCCGGAGACCGGTTGATCGAACGATTTCTTGTTGCCGTCCGGGAAGGTGATTTCAATGGCCATGATTCTGTGTTCCGCTCAAATATGTTCTAGGACTTGCTACGCACGAAGCTGACAGCGGCCTTCAGCCGCGCGAGCGTTCGATCGCGTCCCAGCAGAAACAGAGTCTGGTCGACGGGCGGTGAGATCGCCATGCCAACGACCGCAACACGGATCGGCTGGGCCACCTTGCCCAGACCGAGGCCACGCGCTTCGGCAAATCCGTTCACTGCGCCATGCAGCGCTTCGGTGGTCCAGTCCGCCAGTCCGGTCAGCGTAGCGGTCAGATCTTCGAGTAAGGCGGCAGCGTCGGCAGTGAAATGCTTGGCCGCGTCCTTCTCGTTGTAGCCGTTCAGGTCTGCGTAGAGGAAGGCCGACTTCTCGGCCATTTCCACCAGCGTGCGACAACGTTCGCGCTGCGCGACGATCACCGCGTCCAGCGCCGGACCGTTGGCCGGATCGAGGTCGATACGGCGCAGATGCCAGTCGAACTCCGGCACGACGACGGCAAGATCAGCGGTCTTCAGGTACTGGTGATTGACCCAGTAGGCCTTTTCCATATCGAAGCGCGCTGGCGAAGCCGACACATGATCGAAGTCGAACTTCGCGATCATCTCTTCGCGGGTGAACAGTTCCTGGTCGCCATGCGACCAGCCGAGGCGCACGAGGTAGTTCAGCATCGCTTCCGGCAGGAAGCCCAGCGCGCGGTATTCCATGACGCCGAGTGCGCCATGGCGCTTGCTCAGCTTGGCACCGTCGCTGCCGAGAATCATCGACACATGCGCATAGGCCGGCGGCTCGACGCCAAGGGCTTTGAAGATGTTGATCTGGCGCGGCGTGTTGTTGACGTGATCGTCCCCGCGAATGACGTGGGTGATGCCCATGTCCATGTCGTCGACGACGACGCAGAAGTTGTAGGTCGGCACGCCATCGGCGCGGGCGATGATCAGGTCATCAAGTTCCTTGTTGTCGAACACGATCTGGCCTTTGATCAGGTCGGGAATGATGACCTGACCCTCAGCGGGATTGCGGAAACGCACCACCGGCTGGATGTCCACCGGTACCGGCGGCAGGGTCTTGCCGGCTTCCGGACGCCAGCGGCCGTCGTAGCGTGGCTTTTCCTTGCGCGCCGTCTGTTCGGCACGCAGCTGATCCAGCTCTTCACGCGAGCAATAGCAGTGATAGGCAGTGCCGGCCTTGAGCATGTCCTTGATGACTTCGGCATAGCGATCGAAGCGCTGGGTCTGGTAGATCTCGGCGAAATCCGACTTCAGGCCAAGCCAGGCCATACCCTCGAAGATCGCGTCGACCGCTGCCTGGGTCGAACGCTCGCGGTCCGTGTCCTCGATGCGCAACAGGAACTTGCCACCAAAGCGCTTGGCGTACAGATAGGAAAACAACGCAGTACGTGCGCCGCCGATATGCAGGTAGCCGGTCGGGCTTGGCGCGAAACGGGTGACAGTCATGAGTCTGGAGGCAAAAATGATGAAATCGGCAGTTTCGAGACGCCACGGCAGCGCTCGGCAATCGGGCATTTTAAACTATGCATCCACTTACAAGCGTGCATAGGCGCCTGTAAACCCGCAGAATTTCGCTCCCGCCCCTCGATTCAGCCGCGATGACCACCCTTTTCGTAGACCAGCTGACCGTCATCGACTGTGCCTTTCTGGACGTCGCACGCGGTCTGGTCGGCGAAAGCTGGATCGTCGATATCGAACTCGACGGCGATCTCGACGCACAGTCGATGGTGCTCGATTTCGGTGAGGTCAAACGCCAGCTCAAGCGCGCGATCGACAGCAGTGTCGATCATGGCCTGCTGGTGCCCAGGCTTGCGCAGGAACTGCAGCTCCTCAACGAAACCGACAGCCTGCACCTGGTGTTCCGCTCGGATATCGGGGTCATCGAACACCGCTCGCCGAAGGTCGCGGTCTGCCTGATCGATGCTGCGGAAATCGACAACCGCTCGGTCGCCGCCTGGCTGCAGCCGCGCCTGCAGGCCCTGCTGCCGGCCAGCGTCAGCGCGCTGCGCCTGCAGCTGCGCCACGAACGCATCGACGGTGCGTTCTACCACTACGTACACGGCCTGAAGAAGCACCAGGGCGCCTGCCAGCGCATTGCTCACGGTCACCGGTCCAGAATCGAAATCGAAGTCGACGGCCAGCGCTCCGACGATCTGGAAATGCAGGTTGCCCGTCGCTGGCTGGATATCTACCTCGGCTCGCGCGAGGACATCGTTGCCCGCGGCAACGGCCGCATCCGCTTCGCCTATACGGCGCCGGAAGGCGACTACCAGCTGGCCCTGCCGGAAACCCATGTCGACCTGCTCGATACGGACAGCACGGTCGAATGCATCGCCGAACATCTGGCGCGGACCCTGGGTGCCCTGCGGCCGGACGCCAGGGTCCGGGTTCGGGCATTTGAGGGGGTCATGAAAGGGGCCATTGCGTACGCAGGCCAGCCAGCGTGATGGGGTTCACAATGGGCTTTCCAGGTTCATCGCCTATTCATCGGAAACGGCGGAGACTGACCTCATGAAGACTGCCATTGCTCTGTTCAGATCCAGCCTGCTCGCGGTTGTTGCTGTCACGGGCAGCGCCTGCGTTGGCTACCCGGTCTATACGGACCCTGTCGACTCGGTTTACTACCCGTCGCAGTACCCAGGTCCGGCGTACTACCCGCAGACGACGTACTACCCGTATCCGGTATACCAGTCGCGCGACCCCTCCTATTTGCTGTGGTACAACAACGACCATCACCACGGCGGACATCGCGGCGACCACCATGATCGTGGACATGACCGCGACCATGGCTACAACGGGCGTGACCGTGGCAACGGCTACGATCAGGTACGCCGCGACCTGTGCCGCGAACGCGGTGGTTGCGAGCGCCGTGACGACGACGACCGCGACGGCTGGAACGGCCGTGGCGATCGCGATGACCGCAACGACAACCGCAACCGTAAACCGCCTCCGGTCGCGTTTACCCCGCGCCCGCAGGGGAATGTCGTAGCGCCGCGCTCACCGCGCGATCCGGGTCGCTCGTCCAGCCCGCGCCCGCAGCAGATCGAGCAGACGCGGACGCCTTACGCCAAGCCGGCACGCATCGTCGAGGTGCAGAATCCGGTCAAGGTCACTGTGCCACCACCGCGTCAGGAGCGTCAGAATCGCCGCAACGATGACGAATCCTCGCGCAAGACGAGCGATCGCGACCACAAGCGACGCGCGCAATAGTCCGGCTGGCCGGTCAAAGCCGCTGTCGCTGCCCAGCCTCAGCGGCTTTCTTGTTGATGCAGGTTTCGAACAGGTCTCACGGATACCCAAAACCCCCGCTGGACATGCACCCGGGCTTGAAAGGGAACCCGCCAGCACCATCTGGGGCATGGTGTAAAATCGCCGCCCCTCACTATCACGAGCCGCTGCAACCATGGCCGCCAACACTCAGCCGCAGGTCCGATTCTTCCCCCGCGCTTCGATCGAACAGGTCGAGGAAGGTCATGAATTGGCGCCGAAGTTCGATGAGCACGGCCTGATGCCCTGCGTCACCACGGCGGCGAAGACCGGCGAGGTGCTGATGCTCGGCTACATGAATGCCGAGGCCCTGACCCGCACGATTGCAACCGGCGAAGCGCATTACTGGTCGCGCTCGCGCAAGGTGCTTTGGCACAAGGGCGCAAGCAGCGGCCTGGTGCAGAAGGTGGTCGATCTGCGTATCGATGATGACCAGGATGCGGTCTGGCTCAGCGTCGACGTGGTGGGCGACGCCAGCTGCCATGTCGGTTTCCGCTCCTGCTTCTATCGCTCGGTGCCAACCGGCGCAGGGTCTGAGGTCCGCGAGTTGATCTATCGCGAGTCGGAAAAGGCCTTTGACCCCAAGGAAATCTACGGCGACGCACCGAATCCGACGATTCTGTAAGTCCGCCGGATTCGCCGGAACGTATCCAAGCCGCTCGCGCGCAAGTGCCGGCGGCTTTTCTCTGGCTGGCATGACCGGCGAACGGAATGCGGCTTCGCGCGCTTTGCTCACGGCGTATCCGCCGCATGCCACCAACGCGCACCCTCGGGACGTGCAGCATGAATCCCGAAGCTGCCGTCCTCAGCCTGCTCAATCCGTATCGCGCCGCTGACACCGGTCGTGTACTGCGCCGCGCCCTCAGCGGCATAGCGCTCGACAACCTCCGAACGCGGATGGCCGAAGCGACTGCGCCAAGCGGCGCTATGCACGACGACGTCTGCTCCAACAGCCTCGACAAATTCCCGGGTAGAGGACGTTCGGCTGCCGTGATGCGGCGTCAGCAGCACGTCTGCTGCCAGCACATCGCGGCGTTCGCGCAACAGACGTCGTTCTCCTGCCCGCTCGATATCACCCGGCAGCAGTATCCGGTAAGCGCCCTCAATCAGCAGAACGCAGGACCGGTTGTTCTCGGAGCCATGGGAGCCCGCCGGATGCAGGACTCTGAAGTCGACATCATCCCAGCGCCAGTGCATGCCATCCGTGCAGACTTCGCCATCCGCAGTGCCGATCACGCGCAAGACGGGCAGCAAACTCCGAACAGCGGCAACGCCACCGGCGTGATCGTTGTCGTCGTGCGAGACAACGAGCGCATCGAGCTGCGTGATGCCCTGCGACAACAGATACGGCACGACCACTGAACGACCGGCGTCGAAGCCATCCTTGAACGCCGGACCGGCATCGACCAGCAGCGTGTGAGAGGTGGTTCTGACCACGACCGCCGTGCCCTGCCCGACATCCAGCGCCGTCACTGCGAGTTCCGTCGGCAGCTGCTGGCGTGGCAATGCAAGTGCGGCCACGCACGCCAGTGCCAGCATGCGCAGCGGCACGCCGCGCGGCAACCACAGCAGCACCGCACCGAATACGCCCAGCACCAGAACCGGCCACGGCGGACTCGCCGATATCCACGGTGACGGTGCCAATGCAAGTGTCCATTCCAGACCGCTGACGAGCGCATCGAAGACCCATGCGAGCTGCTGCCCGATCCACGCTCCGAGCGGGAAGTAGATCGTCATCGCAGCAACCGCAACGAGCACCAGTGGCGTCAGTACACTGAACAACGGCACCGCGAGCAGATTCACCAGTGGCGATAACCAGGCGAAGCCTTCGAAGAAGTAGAGCGTCAATGGAATCAGCGCAAAGCTCAGCATCCATTGCACGCTCAGCGCGAGGCGCCATGCTCGCGGCAAGCGCAGGCGTCCACGACTGACAGACAGAATCGCCAGAACTGCACCGAATGACAGCCACAAACCTGGGCTAAGCACAGCAAACGGGTCCAGCAACAGGATCAAAACCCACGCATAGCTCAGCACGCGCGTCACCTGCTGCAGGCGATTCAGCAGGCCTGCGATGATCAGCATCAGCAACATGATCAGCGCACGCAGCACGGGAGGATCGAAACCCGCCAGCAACGCGTAGAACGCCGCTGCGATTCCAGAGCCCAGCAGCCCGACGCGCTGCGCAGGAATCTGAAGGCACAGGCGCGGCCACAAAGACCACATCCAGCGCAGCAACAGGAAGATGAACCCGGAAACCACGCCAAGATTGAAACCGGAGATCGCGATCAGGTGCGTCGTCCCGGTTTCACGGAATAGCTGCCAGTCAGCGTCACCCAGGTCTGCCGTGTTGCCGACTGCGAGTGCGGCCATCATTGCTGCGGCTCGGCCTTCGCCGACCGCGCGATCGATCAGATCGACGATGTCCTGGCGCAGCGTGAGTATCCATTGCGCCGGATTGCGCGCAACAGCCTCGCAAGGCTCGGCCTTAACAACGCTCGCGGTCGCAACGATGCGTTCGCGCAACAGCCATGCCTCGTAATCGAAGCCGCCCGGATTGAAGGACCCACGCGGCGTGCGCAGACGCAGCTGCAAGCGCCAGCACTGTCCGCCCGCAGGAATCACCCTCGCTGCGATACCAGGACACACGGATGCGCTGGGGTAAATCTGCAGACTTCGGCGCGAACTCGAAGCGCCAGTTCGACACAGCACCACCGGCGCCAAGCTGTCGCTCGGGCAAGGACACGATCGTGCCCTGCATCCATTCGGTTTCACCATGCTTTGCCGCGGGCCAGCGCTGATCGAGATAGCGCTGGCCATGCCAACTGCACAGCACTACGCCCAACACAAAGGCCGCCAGCAGCACTCGACCGCGCCACGGCACACACAAGGGAAGCACCAGCAACGCCAAGCTACCTGGTGACGGAAGTGATCGCAGCGTAAAGACCAGCAGGATGCCGAGCGTGAACGCGAGCACCGGCCAGCGTAGGTCGATGACCGCACCTGTCGCCCTCAGTGCAAAGCTCTGCTTGGCAATTGGCAGGACCGCTCTCCCGGCCCTGCGTACATTGCGCGGGGCTTTACGTTTGAGCTTCGATCTTCAGCGCGCCGGCGTCCAGGGTCAATACACGATCCATGCGCGCGGCAAGTGTCATGTCATGCGTGACGACGACCAGGCTGGTGCCAAGCTCGCGATTGAGCTCGACCATCAGGTCAAACACGCGCTCGGCCGTGCGGCGGTCAAGATTGCCGGTCGGCTCGTCGGCGAGCATGCACGCCGGCTGCGTCACCAGTGCTCGCGCAACCGCAGCGCGCTGGCGCTCGCCACCGGAGAGTTCGCCCGGCTTGTGCTGCGTGCGCTGGCCGAGACCAACGCGCTCCAGCACCGCCAGCGCACGCTCGCGGGCCGTTGCCACCGGCACGCGACGGATCAGCAGCGGCATCGCGACGTTTTCCAGCGCAGTGAACTCCGGCAGCAGGTGATGGAACTGGTAGACGAAGCCTAACGCCTGGTTTCGCAACTGGCCGCGCGCAGCGTCGGACAGCTTGGACATCTGCTGGCCGGCAACCCAGACCTCACCCGCACTCGGATCGTCGAGCCCACCAAGGCAGTGCAGCAGCGTCGACTTGCCGGTGCCGCTGGCGCCGACGATCGCAATCCGCTCGCCGCGCTCGATATCCAGATCGATGCCATGCAGCACGTCCAGGCGCAGACGGCCATCGTCAAAGGTCTTGCTCAGACCGCGCGCACAGAGCACGGCGTTTGAAGGGGCGTGGGTCATGTTACTCATAGCGCAAGGCCTCGGCCGGCTGCACACGCGAGGCGCGCCAGGCGGGATACAGCGTCGACACCAGACCGAGCCCCAGCGACAGCACGCCGATGCGGACGACGTCCGACAGCTCCAGTTGCGAAGGCAGATCGCTGATGTAGTAGACGTCCGGCGACAGGAACTGCTGACCGGTCAGGCTTTCGAGCAGCGGCACCAGACTTTCGACATTCAGCGCAAGCGCAACGCCGCCGATCACGCCGAGCACGGTGCCGACGAATCCGATGATCGATCCCTGCACCATGAAGATCGCCATGATCGATCGCGGCGAAGCCCCCAGCGTGCGAAGGATCGCGATATCGGACTGCTTGTCCTGCACGACCATCACCAGGGTCGAGACAATGTTGAATGCGGCAACGCCGACGATCAGCGACAGGATGATGAACATCACCATCTTCTCGGTGCGCACGGCGCGGAAGAAATTGGCGTGGCTGCGGGTCCAGTCGCTGACGTAGTACATGCCGGGCAGTTCGCCGGCCAGTTCACGCGATACGCGCGGCGCTTGAAACAGATCCTGCAGCTTCAGGCGCACGCCGGTCACGGTGTCGCCCATGCGCAGCAGCGCCTGGGCGTCGTTGAGATTGATCAGCACGAGACCGCGATCGAACTCGTACATGCCGACGCGGAACACGCCGCTGACAGTAAAGCGCCGGAAGCGCGGCAATACGCCGGCGACGGTGACGCTGGCCTGCGGAATCATCAGATCGATGCGATCGCCGACCGTCGCGCCGAGCGAGGTCGCCAGTTCATAGCCGAGCACGATGTTGTACGAACCGGCGGTCAGCGAATCGAGCGTGCCGGTGGACATGTGCTGATGAATCTCCGAAACCTTGGATTCCTCGTCAGGCAGAATTCCGCGCAGCATCGTGCCGGAGAGCTCGCCACCGACCTTGATCATGCCCTCACCTTCGATATACGGCGCGAGGCCGACGATGTCCGGATTCTTCGCCGCCAGTTCGGCGACGCCGGGCCAGTCGGCGAGGCCGTCGCGGAAGGCCGAGATCGTCGCGTGCGAGGCCATGCCGAGGATGCGCGTGCGCAGCTCGCGCTCGAAGCCATTCATGACCGACATGACCGTGATCAGCGCGGTCACACCGATCGCAATGCCGAGCATCGACGCCAGCGATATGAATGAAATGAAATGGTTGCGCCGCTTGGCCCGGGTATAGCGCAGGCCTGCGAAGAGTTCGTATGGGTTATGCATGCGGGGGAATTAGAACATAGTGCCGGCGAAATGCCGGCGCGGGCGCTGCGTGTGACCGCAGCGCTTGGGTTTCGGTTCAGCCGGCATCCACGATGATCCGCTAGTGCGTGAGTTGCTCAGGGGATCTCCTCCCTCGGGCATTTTGCGGACGCCGGGCCAGTGCTATAGTCGGGTCTAGATATCCCACCCAAGTCCTCTCATGCAAAAGACTTTTCTCTTGCTGGCGACCCTGGCCCTTGGCGCAGTAACTTCACTGCACGCCGAGACATTGACAATGCCCGAGACGACGGCCGACAGCAGCGCCGGTTTGCCGGTGCGCGGTAGCGGCCAAGGCGACGTACTCAAGGCGTTTGGCGAGCCGCAGACACGCCATCCGGCCGTTGGCGGTGGCTCCGCCCAGCAGCCGCCGATCACACGCTGGGACTACAGCGGCTTCTCGGTATTCTTCGAGAACAACCATGTCGTCGACGTCGTTGTCCAGGACGCGCCGGCGCCGTTGCGTAACGTGGACGAGCTGAAGTCGTCTCCGTAAAATCCCGGCGCCGAAAATCCTTCAAGAAGGGGCGCCTGATGCGCCCCTTTTTTGTTTCTTCTCAGGTTGAATCTGATGACCGTCGTTCTCCCCGCCGAATGGGCACCGCAAAGCGCAGTGCAACTGACCTGGCCGCGCCCGACCGGCGACTTCGCCGCGCATCTGCCAGCGGTCGAAAAGTGTTTCGTTGAACTCGCCGTCGCCATTGCCCGGCGCCAGATGCTGATCGTCGCCTGCGGCGAGGATGTCGAAGGTCTGCGCCAGCGTCTGCTCCAAGCTGGCGCACCGGCAACCAATCTGACGCTGGCGGCGGTTCCGGCGAACGACGTCTGGGCGCGCGACCACGGCCCGATCACGGTGTTCCGCGATGGCCAGCCGGTGCATCTGGATTTCATCTTCAACGGCTGGGGCAACAAGTTCGACGCCAGCCTCGACACCCAGATCACCCCGCGGCTCAAGGCCAAGGGCGTGTTCAGCGCGCCGGTCGAGTCGCTGGACTTCGTGCTCGAAGGCGGCGGCATCGAATCCGATGGCCTTGGCACACTGCTGACCACCGAGCGCTGCCTGCTGGCAACGACGCGCAATCCGCAATTCAGCCGCGCGCAGATCGAAGAGCGTCTGAAGCACTGGTTCGGCGTGGCGCGCGTGCTGTGGCTCAAGCACGGCGATCTGATCGGCGACGACACAGACGGCCATATCGATACGGTCGCGCGGTTCTGCGACGCAGCGACGATCGCCTACCAGGCCTGCGCCGATGCCAGCGATCCGCATTACGCAGATCTGAAGGCGATGGAGGCCGAACTGCAGGCGCTGCGTTCGCACAAAGGCGCGCCGTACAAGCTCGTGCCCCTGCCGTTGCCCGGCGCAATTCATGACGAAGACGGCAAACGCCTGCCCGCCGGCTATCCGAACTTCCTGATCATAAACGGCGCAGTGCTGGTACCGACGTATGCGGACGCCAACGACAGCATCGCGCTCGAACGTCTGCGCTCCTGCTTCCCGCAACACGAAGTCATCGGCATTGATTGCCGTGCACTGATTCAGCAGTATGGAAGTCTGCATTGCGTGACGATGCAAATCCCGAGGGCTATCGCATGAGCAAATCCCTACGCGTCGCACTCGTGCAGCAACCCTGCACCGCCGAGCGCGCCGTCAATATCGAAATGAGCGAACAGGGCATCGTCGCCGCTGCCGCTGGCGGCGCGAAACTGGTGCTGCTGCAGGAGTTGCACACCTCGCTGTACTTCTGCCAGCACGAAAGCACCGATCTGTTCGACCTCGCCGAGCCGATTCCGGGGCCGTCGACCCAATGGCTGGCGAAGCTCGCCAAGCGCCTGAAGATCGTCATCGTCGGCTCGCTGTTCGAGCGCCGCGCGCCGGGTCTGTATCACAACACCGCGGTGGTGCTGGACAGCGACGGCTCGCTCGCTGGCATCTACCGCAAGATGCATATCCCGGACGATCCAGGCTACTACGAGAAGTTCTACTTCACGCCTGGCGACCTTGGCTTCACGCCGATCCGGACCAGCGTCGGCAAGCTCGGCGTGCTGGTCTGCTGGGACCAGTGGTATCCGGAAGCGGCGCGCCTGATGGCGCTCGCCGGTGCCGACCTGCTGCTCTACCCGACCGCGATCGGCTGGAACCCCAAGGATCCCAAGGACGAGCAACTGCGCCAGCGCGATGCCTGGATCACGATCCAGCGCTCGCACGCCATTGCCAACGGTCTGCCGGTGCTGGTCGCCAACCGCGTCGGTTTCGAGCCTGATCCGACCAGCCAGACCGCCGGCTCGCAGTTCTGGGGCAACAGCTTTGTTGTCGGCCCGCAGGGTGAGTTCGTCGCCCAGACCAAGGACGAGGCCGACGTGCTGCTGGCCGATATCGATCTCGCCCGCAGCGAGAACGTCCGCCGCTGGTGGCCGTTCCTGCGCGACCGTCGCATCGATGCCTACGCCGATCTCGTGAAGCGCTATCGCGATTGACCTCCCCCGCAGGGCAGGCGCAAGCGCCGGCAAATGCCGGATAATGCGCGCCCGCTCCGGCAATGACGCCGGATGAACCGCACGCCAAAGGTCGTACATGAGCACGCACAACGAAGAACTGGAACTGTTCCGCGATACCGTCGTCCGCTTCCTCAAGGACAACGTCGAGCCGCACTACGAGAAGTGGGAGAAGGATTCGATCTTCCCCAAGTCCATGTACCTGGCGATGGGAGAAGCCGGCCTGCTGTGCGTCGACCAGCCGGAGGAATACGGCGGCATGGGCGCGCCGTTCGAGTTCTCCGCCCTCGTCGTCGAAGAAGCCGCGCGCATGGGCTTTCTCGCGCTGGCCTCGAACCTGACCGTGCACTCGGACATTGCCGCACCGTACATCCTGCATCTGGGCACCGAGGCGCAGAAACAGAAGTACCTACCACGCATGGCCAGCGGTGAGTGCATCGGCGCGATCGCGATGACCGAGCCGGGGGCCGGCTCCGACCTGCAGGGCATGAAGACCAGCGCAATCGCCGATGGCGACGGTTATGTGCTCAACGGCTCCAAGACCTTCATCACCAACGGCCAGCATGCGGGCGTTGTTGTCGTCGCCGCGAAGACCGATCCCAAGGCCGGCGCCAAGGGCACGACGCTGTTCACGCTCGACACCACCGCAGCGCCGGGCTTCAAGCGCGGCCGCAATCTCGACAAGATCGGCATGCACGCAGCCGATACCTCGGAACTGTTCTTCGATAATGTGCGCCTGAGCCAGGCCGACGTGCTCGGTCGCGTCGGCGGCGGCTTCGGTCACCTGATCGACGAGCTGGCACGCGAGCGCCTGGTACTCGCGGTGTCCGCAGTCGGCCATGCGCAGGGCGCGCTGGAGAAGACCGTCGAGTACGTGACCCAGCGCAAGGCCTTCGGCCAGCCGATCGCCTCGTTCCAGAACACCCGCTTCGAACTGGCGAAGATCAAGACCGAGATCGAAGTGCACCGTGCCTTCGCCGAGAAGTGCAACGCGCTGTACGCCGCCGGCAAGCTCGACGCGCCGACCGCGGCGATGGTCAAGCTGGCGACGACCGAAATGGAAGGCCGCGTCACCGACGCCTGCCTGCAGCTGTTCGGCGGCTACGGTTACATGGCCGAATACGCAATCTCGCGCTACTGGACCGACGCACGCATCCAGCGCATCTACGGCGGCACCAGCGAAATCATGAAGGAAGTGATCGCACGGTCCATCGTTGGGCGCTGATCAGCCAGAACCGCTACCCCCTCCACCGCGCAGGCAGTGGAAGGGGGCGGCCGTACCTCTGGGAGCTGGCTTGGATCGTGGCGCAAGGCCCTGATCCGATGATAAAAAGAAGGCCACCAGGGGGCTGGTGGCCTAAGTGCGAGATCCCGTGGAGGGATCTGGAGGAGATCGTTTGTCTTTGGCATGTTCGCTGCGTCTTTAATCGCGCTGAACTGCATTGACGATGAGGCATTCTTGCCGGTCTGTTGCATCGCAACAACCGAGATTTTTCGCTGGTAACATAAGAATTTCTAACTCGTAGATTTCCTGAACCCTTGCGCCTACCCCCGCTCAATGCTTTGCGCGCCTTCGAGGCCGCCGCGCGTCACCTGAGCGTTCAGAAGGCGGCACAGGAGCTGTTCGTCACGCCGGCAGCAGTCAGCCAGCAGATCAAGATTCTCGAAGAGCGCCTCGGGGTCGATCTGTTCCGGCGCCTGCCGCGGCGGATTGAGCTCACTGAAGCGGGTGTGAGCCTGCTGCCTCGGCTGAGCTCGGCGTTCAGCGAGATGGAAGCGGCGATCAGCCAGGTCCAGACCAAAAAGGAAGAGGCCGACGGCCGCTTGGTCATTGGCTCCCCACAGGCCTTTGGCTCCAACTGGCTGCTGCCGCGGCTGCATGACTTCCAGCAGCAATGCCCGGACATTCAGCTGCAGCTGTCGACACGGCCAACGATGGCGGATGCCGTCCTGCGCGCCTCGGCGCATCCCAGCGAGGTCATGGAAAACTGCGGCGTCGCGATCCGTTTCGGCGACGGCGACTATCCCGGTTACGCCGTGCACAAGCTGTTCTCGCTGCACTCGACACCGATGTGCAGCCCTGCGCTGATCGACGGCCGTCATCCGCTGCGCGAGCCCGCAGACCTGCGTCACCACAGCCTGCTGCACGTCCGCAACGACGTCGCACAGATGGACATGGGCTGGCCCGGCTGGCGCGACTGGATCAGAACCGCCGGGTTGACGGACGTCAACTTCAGTCGCGGGCCGTCGTTCAATCACGTGGGTCTCGCGATCGAAGCCGCGGCGGACCGCATGGGCATAGTGCTTGCCGTGCCGCTGCTGGCATCGGGCCTGCTCAGCCTCGGGCGTCTGACGATTCCATTCCCGATGAGCCTGACGCTGAGCGCATCGTATTACCTCGTGCACGCGCATCACGCGTCGGCCGAGGTGCTCGCCTTCCGCGACTGGTTGCTTGCGGAGGCTGCGCAGGAGAAGTGGGCGCAGCCGCTGGGAGGCTTGGAACCGCTGCGCTGGACGCCTTAGCCGGCTTTCGGATCTTCAGGATCCTTGGATTTGTCGGCCTTCTCCGCCGGCTTGGCATCCAGCGCCGAATGGCGACCGAGCCCACGCAGTTCCGGCGGCAGCGCCCATTCGTTGATGTCGTAGCCCGCCTGCATCATCTGCTTGGCGAGCTTCTCGATGGCCATGTGGTGGCCGCGCGTCGGAAACATGCTGCCTTGCCGCGCGATCAGCACGGTGATCTGCTCGAAGAAGCGACTGCGGTCGGTCATCACGTTGCCTGTACTCGGCTTGCGGTGCGCCCACTTCTGCGCCTGCGAAAGCTCCTGCGACGTCGCGACCATCGCACCACCACCATCGACTACGAGTTGGGCAATATCACCCTGACGAATCGTGCGCATGCGCTGCTGTACCGCTTCCAGCAAAGTCAGGGTGCGGGCAACCACTTATTCGAACTCCATGCCCCCCGCCCCGCGCCGCGCAGAAAACCCGGCACCGACGAGATCGTCGCAGATCTGCCGCGCATGACCTTCATCCTGCGCCTCGACCAGCACCTCCAGTGTCGCACCCTTGGCGTGTCCGCGTGCGAGTCGCTCGTGATGGACCTGCACGATGTTGCCGCCGGACTCGCCGATACGACCGGCAACGGTGGCAAGAAAGCCCGGCTGATCTTCGATCTCGATCGACAGGCGGATCAGGCGCTGATCGTGTACGAGCTGCCGCAACAGCACTGATGCCAGCAGGCGCGTATCGATATTGCCGCCGCAGAGCACCAGACCGACCTTGCGGCCGGCAAAGCGTGCCGGATCGGCGAGCAGCGCAGCCAGGCCGCAGGCACCCGCGCCTTCGACGATGACCTTCTCGATGCTCGCCAGCAGGCCGATCGCACGTTCGATCGCCGGCTCCTCGACCCGCATCAGCTTGTCGACGTGCTCGCGGATCACCGTCATCGTCAGCTTGCCGATGTTCTTGACCGCAATGCCTTCGGCAATCGTCTGCCCACCCTTGACCAGCGAAGGGTCGCCCTGCAGCGCAGCGTAGGCCGACGGATAACCGGCGGATTCGACGCCGACCATCTGCAGATCAGGCTTGAGCGCTTTCGCCGCAACCGCCATGCCGGAAATCAGGCCGCCGCCGCCGATCGGAACGACCAGCGTGTCGAGTTCCGGCGCCTGCTCCAGCATCTCCAGTGCGATCGTGCCCTGGCCCGCGATCACCTGCGCATCGTCATACGGATGCACCAGGGTCATGCCCTGCTTGCCGATCAGCTCTTGCAACAGATAGTCCTGAGAGTCGGCCAGGGTCGCGCCGTGCAGGATGACCTCTCCGCCCAACTCGCGGGTATTGCGCACCTTGGTGAACGGCGTGTTCTTCGGCATCACGATGACGCTGCGAATGCCGAGCCTGTGCGCGTGGTAGGCCACGCCCTGCGCGTGATTGCCGGCCGACATTGCGGCAACCCCTGCGGCGCATTCCGCGGGCGTCAGGCTCTTGAGCTTGTTCAGCGCGCCGCGCTCCTTGAACGACGCGGTGAACTGGAAATTCTCGAACTTGAGCCAGACCTCGGCACCGATGATCTGCGACAGCACGCGCGAACGGGTACACGGCGTGCGCACGACTTCGCCGGCGATAACCTGCGCGGCGCGCCGCACGTCATCCAGCGTCACGACCGAGCTGCCGCGGGGAATATCCACCTACTTCTTCTCCTTCTTCGTGCGCACACCACTGACCTTGCCGTTGCTGAACGTCACATGCAGGCGCGAGCCGTTGTCGAGCACATAACTCCAGGTCTCGCGCGCACCGGACTTTCCGGTCGCGTTCGAGATCACTGCCGGCTCGCCGCGCAGGCGGCGCACATCGGACGCCGACATGCCCTCTACGACTTCATCCGCAATGCTCGCATTGCGGATCCGCTCGGCTTCAGCCTTCTCCGCTTCGTGGGTCTTGAGCCAGTCGGCATCCGACTTGTCACGCGCCGCACGCGCCCTGGCCTCGCGCTCCTCGGCCAGCTTGAGCAGGTCCGGCGCCGGGCCGGCCGGCACGACAATGGCCGCAGGCAGATCGGCAGGCTTGGCCCCGGCACCGCAGGGCTTGTCGGCATAAACGACGGTGCCGTCACGCTCACAGCGATAGACCGCCGCATCAACAGCAGCAGCCATCAGCGCTGCTGCCAACGCAGCACTCATCCCCCAGAACTGGACACTGACGACGGCCATGGCCGGATTATGGCCGCTCGCCCGCGGCATCGCATCGGGGGAATTACCGGGGGCGGCCAGCACCGAGCCACTGCCCGCCGAGAGGAATGCTGCCGACGACACGGCTTCCGGTAGAATTGCGCGCCTTGCGTCTTACCCTGCCTCCAAGCCCAGCGTCGCGGGCCTGCCCGACGCCCTCTCTACGGATCAGCAACACCATGTCCCAGTACGTCTACACCATGAACCGGGTCGGCAAGATCGTGCCGCCCAAGAAGGAAATCCTTCGCGATATCTCCCTGTCGTTCTTCCCCGGCGCCAAGATCGGCGTGCTGGGCCTGAACGGCGCCGGTAAATCCACCCTGCTCAAGATCATGGCCGGCGTCGAGACCAACTTCACCGGCGAAGCGTTTGCCGGCCAGGGCGTCTCG
>JALYJV010000269.1 GCA_030775105.1 Pseudomonadota bacterium
GAACAGCTCGATGCTGCCGAGCTGGAAGTCGTCGAACTGTCGCTGCACGGATCGGCCCCGGCCATCGCTTCTATATTGATTACATGATGTATCAACTGATTTGCGTTTGCCGCAGTTTATGTGCCGGCTGGTTACAAATAAGCTGCTGCTCCCACCCTAAACCAAGAAGAAGGCCCCATGAAACTCTATTACTCACCCGGCGCCTGCTCGCAGGCCCCGCACATCGTTGCCCTGGAAACGGGCAGCAAGCTCGACCTGATCAAGGTCGACACCAGCACGCACAAGACCGCTGACGGCAGCGACTTCTACGCGATCAACCCCAAGGGCTACGTGCCACTGCTCGAACTCGACGACGGCAGCCGACTCAGCGAGGGCCCGGTGATCTGCCAGTACCTCGCCGACAAGGCCGGCAATACGGAACTGATGCCAGCCGCCGGCACGATCGAGCGCTATCGCGTCATGGAATGGCAGAACTACATCACCGCCGAGCTGCACAAGACCTTCAGCCCGCTGTTCAACCCGACCTACGACGCGTCGGTCAAGAAGATCTTTTCGGACGCCGTGCTCCAGAAGCTCGGCTGGGTCGATGAACAGCTCAAGGACCGCGACTACCTGACCGGCAAGAACTTCACCGCTGCCGATGCGTACCTGTTCGTCGTTGCGCGCTGGACGCTGTTCGTCAAGCTCGACATCTCCGGTCTGGCGCATCTCAATGCCTTCCTCGCTCGCGTCGCGGCGCGTCCGAAGGTGCATGAGGCGCTGAAGGTCGAAGGGCTGGTGAAGTAATGGAATCCGCCGGGCAGCCTTTCCACGCCGTGGGCGCGCTGCTCGGCGAATACTTCGACGGCCTGCACCACAGCGACACCACGCGTCTCGCGCGAGTGTTTCATCCAAGTGCCCACTATGTTTGCGTAACGAGCGGCGAGCTGCAGCAGTTGGACATGCCTGCGTACTTCGCGATCGTCGATCAGCGTCCTTCGCCGGCGAGCCGCGGCGAATCGCGCGTGGATCGCATTGTCTCGATTGAGTTTGCCGGTGATGTCACCGCCAGCGCGCGCGTCGAATGCGCGATCGGCGCCAGACATTTTGATGATCTGCTGACGTTGATCCATGTCGACGGCCGCTGGCAGATCATCTCCAAAGTCTTTCACTACCGCGTTCACCCGGCACAACAAGGCGACTTATCCGCAGTGTGAAAACAAACCTCCGTTCGCATCGAGTGGCGCGTGCAACGCACGCGGTGTATCGAGATGCCGCTGCTGCGGTTCGGGTGTCTCGATACACCCGCTTCGCGGGCACTCGACACGAACGGAACGGGAGTATTCACCGACCACAAGCAAGCTAACCCACAAGACCCACCATGCCCTACGTCAACATCAAGATCACCAAGGAAGGCGCGACGCGCGAACAGAAAGCAGAGCTGATCAAGGGCGTCACCGATCTGCTGGTGCGCGTGCTCAACAAGAATCCGGCAACGACCTTCGTCGTCATCGATGAGGTCGAGCTGACGAACTGGGGTATCGCCGGCGAATCGGTTGAGGTGTTGCGCAAGCGCTGAAAGTTCGCGAGTTCAACAGCTCACTCGACTACGGCGCAGGCGAAGGCGAAGGCTCAACGGGGTTCTCTGGTGCGACGGTCGGCGCAGGTGTAGCGCGCGCCGGTATCAGATCGACAACAACATAGCGTGGCGGCGGCGGGCGGCTCAGGAAGTAGAGCGTTGTCAGCGCACCGCCAAAGATTGCATGTGCGATCAGCACAATGATGGTGATGCGACCCCAGTGCTTCCAGAGCTGGCGAAGTCTTTCAGCAAGACTGGGGGGTGGCGATTGTTGCTTTGCCATCGTTGGGCGGACGAATCAGTTCGGGTAGACCGAGATTTCGAGCACGCTGGGATCAGCGCCACCTTCGGAGATGGTGTTGATTGCCGGCAGCATCGGCGTCAGGCGGGTTTGCAGGGGGTTCCCGAGATCCAGCGCGATCGACGCCGGCGCATGTGTCGGCAGATCATAACTGGTGAGCCGCAGTTGCAGCTGGTGTCCGACCTTGAGCTGATAGGCGGTCGGCCAGATCTCGATGTCGTAGACGTAGTTCTCACCCACGTTGATCGGCGTCGGATTCACGTGCGTGTGATAGGGCACGAGCGGACGGCTGCGTGCGGTATCGAGTTCGCGGTGCGAGGCGCGCAGGTAGCCGTTGGTGATGATGCTTTCGCTGCCGCTGGGCGCGACGTCGGAGAGCTTGACGATCCAGTCGGTGTCGGTCGTCGTTGAAGCGGCGAGCAGATGCAACGCGCTCGGGCCCATCAGGGTCAGCGGTTCGCTGAGCACTTCACTGCGCCAGGTGATGCCCTGGCCGGTTTCGAGGCGCTGGTCGGTCGGGATGTACGGCGAGATGCCGACGGTGCCGTAGAAATCAAACGTCATCGACAGGCCGGCGAGCGGATTCGTGAAGTAGCTCTGCGTGCTGGCCTGCTCAGGCGCTGCGGTACTCAGCGAGCGCCGATCCAGATGCAGGCGCAGCGTGCGCGTGCCGCGCAGTGGCCATTGCGCGTCGTCGAGATAGTGTTCGGCTTGCTGCACATAGACGCGGACCGGCGCGCGTTCCGGTGTTGGGGTGTCAAGCAGGTACTTGGCGAGAAACTCGAAGATCAGTGCGTTGAGATCGTCGCGACCCGGTGGGTTGGTCAGCGGCGCGAATGGTGCGCCACAGCCCTTGTGCGTGCAGGGGTCCATGTACAGGCGCGTCTCGACATTCGGTCGCTGCGCGAGCACGCGATACAGCTCCGGCGCACCGTGCTGCGAGAGACCATCACGCCAGCCGCCGATCAGCAGCACGGGAACCTTGATGCGGTCGGCCACATAGATCGGCGAGCGGTCTCTATAGAAGTCGTCGTCATTCGGTCGCTGCAGATAATCGAGCGCGATCGGCACCCCGGTGAGCTGCTGGATCTTTCCCGCGACGGTCATCGACAACAGGGCGGGATCGGTGTTGATGCCGCCGTAGCCGGGGCCGCCTTGCACGACGAGGTACTGCACGTCGAAGAACAGGTTCGGAATGCCGCCGTGCGCGTAGCCATCGCGATACAGATCCGAGGTGACGACCTGCGGCGCAATCACGCGCAGATGCGGCGGTTGCTGCGCGGCGGCAAGCAGCTGCGTGATGCCGACGTAGGAACCCCCCGCCATGCCGACCTTGCCGTTGGCGTAGTCCTGCGTGGCGACGTACTCGATCACCGTCGCCGAGTCGCTGGCCTCCAGCGGCGAAAAGTAGTTCTCGTTGAGATTGCCTTCGCTGCCGCCGGTGCCACGCGTATCGACGGTCACGCCGATGATGCCGCGCGTCGCGAACATTGAGCGATCCGGCGCACTGCTCAGCAGATTGCGGCCGTAGGGCGTGACGGATACCAGCACCGGGAACTGGCCGGGCGCGCGGGTCTGGCCGTCTTCGGAGGGAAACGTGATCGTCGCGCCGAGGCGGATGCCGTCGGCCATCGTGATCGCGATTTCCTCGCTGACCGTGTTGGCGTAGGTGGGTTCGGGCAGGGTCGGCGGGATGAACTGCGGTCCGGTACCGCCGCCGCCGACTGAATTGTCTGAACCGCTGCCGCTACATGCAGCAAGCAGTGCGGTTAGCGCAAGCAGGCCGGAGCGGAGCAGTGAAAATGAGCTGAATGGATTCATGGGTGAAGCTTGCCTCATGTAGCGATGAATGCTCGGGCCGCCCGCATTCGTGGTGGGCTCTCGATACACCGTGCCCGGGCACGGCACTCGAGCCGAACGGGATTGTTGTTGTGTTATCAGGTAAGAACACTCGGTTCGTCTCGAGTGCCGCGTAACGCGCGGTGCATCGAGGGTGTCGCACAGGCGACACCGGCGTGAGCATCGGATCAGGTACTCCGCGCTCGCTGATTGAACGCCTGCAGCTTCGCTTCAATCGAAGACTCCAGAACCAGACCGGCGGTGTTGAGATAGCCCGCGACCATTTCGTAGTGGCCGATCAGCATGACGATCTCAAGCAGCAGCTTGTCGTCATAACGGTCGCTCAACGTGCGCCAGGTGGCGTCGGCGATGACCTTGTCGCTCAGCAGTTCGTCGCAGGCCTGCATCAACGCACTGTCGTAGAGGTCGCTGAATGCGGATGCGCCTTTGGTCACTGCGACGATCTCGGCG
>JALYJV010000270.1 GCA_030775105.1 Pseudomonadota bacterium
GGATTTCCATTGCACGCGGCTTCAGCGGCACCGCGCGAGCATCTCCGTTCTTTGTCGTCAAAAGCTGAACGTAACCACGATCGAAATCGACGTCGTCCCAGCGGATGGACGCTAACTCGCCGAGCCGCATGGCTGTCTCGACGGCCAGTTCAATCGCGGCGCGGATGGGGACGGTCGACTGCGTCCTTCGCTCGTAGGCGGTGGCTGCAGAGAAGATGAGTGCCCGTTCTTCATCCGTCATGCGCCGGACCCTTCCGCGGCTTGCTTTGGGGCGAATGCCCGTCACGACGGGGTTCACCATCGTCTCGAGGCCCCACTCGAGCTGCGCCTTGCCGAAAACATCGCTGATCAGGCAAAGCTCTTTGCGGATAGTTGTGTCACTTGGAGGCCGTGCCAGGGCTTTCAGCCCGTTGCGATAAGTGCGAACCGACGGATTCTGGCGGCGGACATTCCTGTAGGTTGCAATGTGCTTGGGTCGAATCGCCGGCAGGGGCAGATCGAGCATGTGCAGAGCGAACCTACGCACCACGCCAATGACCGCTCTTTCCTCTCGGCGTCCCTTCTTCGTGGGCGTAATGAGATCCTGGTAGAGGGTGAGGGCTTCGCCAAAGGTCATGCCCTCGGCATCCTGCAGCAATGAGAGCGCGGAACTCGGATACGCCCCGACACGCGCCGAAAGGGCAATGGGGGCATCAACTCCCGGCCGAGCGTCCGGCATTGGCTGGGCTGGATTCCGTTTCTTTGATTTCGGCATGATGAGCGTCCATGTGATGGGTACGCCCAATAAGATTTGCCACGACCGAGTCGAATGGAAGAAATCGCCGGATTGAGATGACGCTGATCCGTGAGTTGAGGCCAATTTTGGGGTTAGAAAGCTACGATCCAAATGCAAGCGGTCATTCGCGGCGATCCGCGTCTGGCGCTGCGGCGAAGGGCACAGATCAGCCCAACGCTGTCGCTCAATCGTTTAGATTCACCGCCGGATAGCGGTCGCTCATAGGTCGCGACCGCACGATGACGCGAACACGCGTCAGACGCCACCACAAAAAGCTGGCTGGCGATTCATTGCCGACCGGCCTGCGGGTTCTTCCTCCGCGTCTTGCAGACCCTGCTTCACGATCTCCGACGCCGTCGACCCGGCAGACTGATGGGACACGTCTCAGCCGCTTCAGGACGCCTTGCGCGTGAGCTTCACCATCAGCTTCGAGTAGCCGCGCACGAAGGTGGACTGCACGATCTCCGGCTCTGACGCCACGTCGATCGACTCGAAGCGGACGAGCAGTTCTTCCCACAGGATCTTGAGCTGCAGCTCCGCCAGACGGTTGCCCATGCAGCGATGCGCGCCGAAGCCGAACGCCATGTGGTTTCGGGCGTTGGGCCGGTCGATGATGAAGTCGTCCGGGCTCTCGAACTTGCGCTCATCGCGGTTGCCGCTGGCGTACCACATCACCAGCTTGTCGCCCTTGCGGATGAACTGGCCGCCGAGCATCGTGTCCTGCTTGGCCACGCGGCGCATGTACGCCAGCGGCGTCTGCCAGCGGATGATCTCGGACACCATGTTCGGGATCAGGGCCGGATTAGCCTTGAGCTTGCGGAACTCCTCGGGGAACTTGTTGAGAGCGTACACGCCGCCGCTCATGGAGTTTCGCGTGGTGTCGTTGCCGCCGACGATCAGCAGCGTCAGGTTGCCGAGGAATTCCATCGGTCGATTGATCAGGTCGCGCGTGTCCGGGCTGGACTGCATCAGCGTGATCAGATCGAAGCCCAGGGGGGTGCCCGCGGCGAGACGTGCGGCCTTGTCATGCCAGAGCTTCATGAACTCGCGCGCCATCTCCGCGGCGCCAGCAAACATCTCGTCCCTCGTGGTGGTGCCGCCCGTGGCGCTGGCGCTGCCCGAGATTAGGTCGGACCAGTACACGAGCTTGTGGCGCTGCTCGTAGGGGAAGTCGAGCAGCGTGGCGAGCATGCGTGCGGTGAGCTCCACGGAGACGCTGGACACCCATTCGACCGGCCGGTCGGTGGGCAGGTTGTCCAGCACCTCCTGCACGCGCGAGCGGATCAGCCCTTCCATCTCCTGCAGATTCTTCGGCGCCACCACGCTCTGCACCGCCTTGCGCTGCTGGTCATGGCGCGGCGGGTCCATGGCGATGAACATCTCCACCTCCAGACCTTCCGGCGGCTCGCCGATGACGATGAAGGGCTCGGCGGAGAAGCGTTCGTGATCCTTGTCGACGGTCAGGATGTCGTCGTAGCGGGTGACCGACCAGATGCCCCCGAACGGGGTGTTGCCCTGCCAGTGCAGCGGTGCCTCGTCGCGCAGGCGCTTGAAGTAGGACTTCCACACGCCCTGCCGGTAGAGGAAGGGACTGCTGACGTCGATGGCCTCCAGCGGGAGGGTCTCCACCGGCGGCAACGGCGTTTCCACCATCGGCGTAATCGGCGTCTTACGCAGCACGGTGCTGCGCACCTTCTGGTACAGATGCATGCCCTTTATCTGGGCATCCATTGGTACGGTGGCCTGCACCTTGTTGATCACACGGCTGGCCCACTCGGGCATCGCGGTCTTGGTCATGACTAGGGCTCCGGATTCAGGGATGGGCGGACGTCAGAACTGGTGCTCGGGCACTTTGACGGTCAGGCCGTCGAGCTCGGCCGTAGCGATGATCTGGCAGGCCAGGCGCGAATGCGGCTGACGGTCCCCAGTCATGTCCAGCATGCGCTCCTCCTCCTCACCGACGGGCGAGACCTTGGCCGCCCAGCCGGCGTCCACGATGATGTGGCAGGTACCGCAGGCGCAGCAGCCGCCACAGTCGCCATCGATGCCACGCACGCCGTTCGAGCGCGCGTGTTCCATCAGCGAGAGACCCTCTTCGAGGCCGACTTCGCACTTCGTGCCGTCATGCTGCGTAAATTTAATCTTGGCCATGCCTGCCTCTCCTCCTGTGCGCAGAGCTCCCATGCTGGAGTTCGATCGCGGCGATCTTGTCGCGGTCGGAGCGCATGATCTATGCTCGCCCTGAACCAAAGCTTTGTACAATCAGCTCAAGTTGCGCCACGAGTCATCGCGGCGCTTCTCCACTAGATGGCTCTAAGCAGCGGTACCTTTTCTCGGGACGCGGTACTCGGATTGGTAACGCACTGCAATCGGCGTCGCCCCAAACCATCTACGACACGATCGCGTCAGCGCCGATTGCCGGGAAAACCCAACCGCATGCGCGACTGCCGAAAGCGGCAAGTCCGTTTCACGGAGAAATCGGATTGCAGCGTCCCTTCTCACTTCCTCGCTGATGGCGTGAAAAGTTGTTCCCTCATCATCAAGGCGGCGCTGTAGGGTTCTCTCGTGCATTCCAATCAGCTCAGCGATCGCGAGTTGCCTGCCATTGTTAACGCTCAGGCTCGACATCAAAGCAAGTCGAACCCTGGACGACATGCTGGTTCCGGGATCACGAAGATGGAGGTCTGAGAATCTCTCGGAGACGTCGACCAAGTGCTCTGAATCAGATCCAAATGAAGCACCAAGCATGCTTTGTGAGACATGTATGCCTGCGTATGCCTGCGATGGCACCACTGGGGCCCCGAAGAAGCTGGTGTAGGCACTCAGTGGCGCTATTGGCGCATGCGGCAGCGTGACTGCGAGGGGTTCGTAACATTCGCGGGCCAGGTATTTGAGGATGCGATGGAACTGACCCAAACTCCGATCGGTCAGTTGTCGCGCCTGAGTATCTCTGGGCAATCTCAAAGCCACCCGGATTTCGATGCCGTCAGGAATCAAAGAGCTGGCGGTGACGCTCAGAATCACTCCTGGATTCTGCAAACAAAGGCGCCGTGATACCGCCTCAACAACATCAGCGATCGTCTCCGCTCTTTTAACCTGTATGGCCAATGGCCCGAGAATGCGGATGTCATCCACAGCCGCCATTCGCAGACCGACATCAGGACAACGCCCGGGAAGCGCGCTCGCTTCCAGCAGCGCAGCCACCGAGTAAACAGAGACCTGAGTTTGCTCTTCAGTTAAGGCCTGCAGGGGCACACAAGCGCGCCGGAGAAGTGGAACCGGATCGATCTTCAGCTCTTGCATAAGAGCTTGATATCCTCCGAGGTTACGCGCGCATGTCATGGCGCCCATGCCTGGACGGGGCAGCCGAAATCTTCCGTTAGGTTTAGCTGGGGAGCCGGACAGCACATTCTCTCTCCTGGTAAATGCGGTTGGTCTAGCCGCCAAACCTATAGAGCTCATCTTGAACAGGTGCGCGTAGCGCAGATTCCGTTCTCACCAACGGCGATGAATTCACCACCCCATGGCGCAACTGCGGCGATCGTTCCGCTATTCGAGGTTGACCCCTTGGCAGAAATCCGCTCGACGATATCGCTCGGCATTATTCTGATGACCGCAGAATCTGCGCCGACGAGGATGACCGATCCGTCGGCCACCGAGGCGCCACCGAAGATTGAGCTTGTCGTAGATAAGTCGATGCGACGCCATGTACCTGAACGCACGTCATCGCTTGCATATGCATTGCCGCGCAAACCAAATATCACCGCGCCGCGCTCGCCACGCGCAACGACGCCAAAGTAGCTACCCTCATAGGGGGATTGGAGTCGGTCCCAGTCGCGTCCATCATTCGAAATGCCAACCAGGCCCTGCTCTCCGACAACGACTACCTCGCCATTGCCGAGGCGAGCAAGCGCATTGAGATGTGCCCCGTCCTCGCGCACGGCGGGCGCATTTACCTCACTCCAAGTCGTTCCTGCGTCCTGAGTGGTCAGCATGAGACCGAACGCGCCTACGGCGACTCCATGCGACCGGTCGAGAAACAACACGTCATGTAACGGCTGGAGCTTCGCGGGATCGTAGTGCTGCAAAGTCCAGCTCTTACCCGCGTCCACACTGTGGACAATCGCTGCGTCGTGGCCGACCGCCCACATCTGATTCGCACCGAGGGCGACCACAGCCGTCAGCGCCGATCGTACCGGCACGACGGATTGCGACCACCGCTTGCCATCCTTGGATGAGACTACGTTGCCACGCTCGCCCACCGCAGTCAGCTGCCCCTCGGAGGCAACAACGTCGAGTAGTAGCCCCTGCGCGGCTCTTGGCGACACCTCGGCTGGCAAGGCGGACTGTACGGGTTCAGCTGAAGCTTCAGTGATCGACGTCAGGATCAGGGCACAGGCCGCAAGCAGCACCTTGAGTCTGCTGCGCGAAACGCCATGCAGTGCGGATGATTTTGTCATCTTCATTTTGGATCACTCACGATGACATCAGACACGTAAGCTGCCTCAGAGTACGCCTTGGGCGCCTTGAGCAGAAAGGTGGCAATCGCCGGCAACAGAATGACTGCGGCACCGGCATTGGCCAGGAACATGATCGTCAACAGCACGCCCATGTTGATTTGAAACTGCAGGTCGGACATGAGCCAGGTCGCGACGCTGGCTGCAAGCGCCAGTGCTGTGACGGCTACGGCTTTGCCGGTCTGGTGCAATGTGTCCACGTAAGCCTCGAAGATGGGCATACGCTTGGTCTTCACGTTCTCTTCCAGAACGCTATAGATGTAGATGCCATAGTCCACACCAATGCCCGCAGCGAAGGCGGCTACAGGCAACGTCGAAACCGTCACGCCGATGTCCAAGAACACCATCACTGCATAGGTGAAGACCGACACCGCCATCAGTGGAACCAGCACCGACGCTAGTCCTGATAGTCCTGGGAACGAAAGGAAGACACAGATGCCGATGCAGACGAACAGAATGATTAGGACCTTGTGATCGGCCTCGCGAACGGTGTCGTTGGTGGCTGCGATTGCACCCACGTTGCCTGTGGCCAGTCGAAACGTCACCGGCGCATCCACGGCTTGCTCGCTGACAAAGCGATTGACGCCGGCGACGACCGAATCGATCGTTTCGGCTTTGTGATCTGTGGTGAATACCAGAACGGGAATGGCACTGCAGTCCTGATTGAGCAAGCCGGTCGAGGTCGGAAATGCCTGTCCTGCCAGAACCAAGCCATCACTGTCGCGCGGCAGGTTCCAGTACTTCGGGTTGCCCTCGTTATATGCCTGGAATACGCCCTTCTCGGCCTGTGCCAGTGATAGTGTCGACTGCACGCCCGGAGTACCCCGCATGCGCCACTCGAATCGATCAATCTCGGCCATCGTTGCGTAATCTATGCAGCCGTTCGCCTTACCTTCCGCGATCACCTTGATCACGTCAGCGCCGATGGCGAAGTTGTCGACAATAGCTTGCGAGTCGCGGTTGTACCGAGATTCAGGTCGGAGCTCCGGGACGCCAGCGTGCAGTTCGCCATACTTGAGATCCTGCGCGATGTACTCCGCTGTCGCCCACACTCCCCCGGCGCAGAGCAGGATCGCCAGCGCATAGGCCTTCTGTGTCGTTAGACGCGCAACGAACCTCCAGAGATGATCTAGCCATGCATCTCGACTGAGCTGCCGCTTGCGAAACTTCTCGGGATTGCCAATCTGAGCGTATGTCAGCAGACACGGCAGCAGGATCTTCTTGCACACAATGACCGCGAGCAGACCAAACATGGCGTTGACTGCCATCTCTCGAACGATCCCGACCGGAATGAGCAGGATCGTCGCAAACCCAACCACGTTCGTGAGCAAGGCAGTAATGCCAGGGATCACGAGGCGCTTATAGGTGTTCCGCGAGGCATCGAAGCTGTTCGACCCTCGCTGTGCGACTTCCAATAGCCAGAAGCTGGTGATCTGAATGCCGTGACTGACGCTGATTGCAAGAACCAGGAAGGGGACCAGGATCGCGAATGGGTCCAGACCGTAGCCGGCAAGTCGCAGGATTCCCAGCTCCCAGACCACTGCGAGCAGACCGCATGACAACGGCAACAGTGCAATCACTGGCGAACTGCAATACCACCAGAGAATCAGCCACACCAGAAGAATGGTGAGCGCGAAGAAGGAAACAACGCCAACCACTGCATCGCCGATATCGCCGACAACCTTGACGAAGCCAACTATCTTGACGTCAACGTTCGGATTGAAGTCCGGATTGTCGAGTTCGAGAACGTCGATCTCTGCACCCTTGAGTGCGTGAACAGTGACTTGCCCTTCTGCGTCCTTGTGCTCGACGTTGACCGTGCTGAACCGGAACAGTGGCCCGCGCGGATCGCTATATCCTCGCCGGACCAGGTCGCCGCCTTTGAACGGTGCGTGGTCGCTCTTCAGTCGATACTCATACATCTTTGAATTGATGAACTGCTGGCGCACTGCCTCGACGAGGTCGGCGGCCTGGAAGTAGTCGAGTTTCGCGTCGGTAACCGGATGACGGTCCATCAACTCGCTGAAGACCATTGCCCCGCTCTGGTCGTTGGAAACGTAGCGACCGACGACCTTGGCCTTGGCGACGCGGCTACGGATCAGCTCCATCATCTCGGGGGTCGCCGCATACTCCGCGGGAATGACGTTTCCGCCCTGGAAGCCGCCTTCGACGGTTTCCAAGTAGCGGACGTCCGGCG
>JALYJV010000271.1 GCA_030775105.1 Pseudomonadota bacterium
GGGACCATGTACCAGCGCATGACGCTCTCTTCCCGGACGATCCATGTCTTCTGAGTCTTCAAGTCATCTTACGTCAGCGGCCGAGCCAGTGCGTCTCGACAAATGGCTGTGGGCGGCACGGTTCTTCAAAACCCGCTCGCTCGCCAAGGACGCGATCGAAAGTGGCCATGTGCGCTACGAAGACGAGCGCAGCAAGGTCAGCAAGACGGTTGCGGTCGGGGCGCGACTGCGTATCCGCCAGGGCTGGGACGAGATCGAGATCGTCGTGCTTGGCGTCAGCGATCAGCGCCGCGGCGCGCCTGAGGCACAGCGCCTGTATGCCGAGACGCCGGAAAGCCAGACACGCCGCGAACGCGAGCGACTGCAGCGCCAGGCCGCTGCCGGGCTCGACAGTCCGCAACGACCGAGCAAGCAGCAGCGGCGCGAGCTGCATCGCTTCAAGCGTGACCACTCATAACGGCTACTGGTACTCGCTTATATCTTTATTCCATTTGGCCCCACAGGCGCCAAATCGTTGTGTGGCAAGGCACGCACTCCTAGACTGCGCACCTAATGAACGCAGCCACCGCCACCGTTATCCGTCCATCCGCCTTTGCCTCTGTCCCGGCACCTGCCGCAGAAGCTGGGCACCTGGCACCCATCGACGCCGAGCAGATTGCCGCGCTGAATCGCGAATATGCGCCACTGCATTTCGAAGAGCGCATCCGCCGTCTGTATCGCGACTTCGAACCGGGCAAGGTGCTGGTCACCTCCTCGTTCGCTGCGACCTCGGCCTACTTCCTGCACATCATCTCGCGCATCCGCCCGGATCAACTGGTCCACTTCATCGACACCGGCTACCACTTTCCGGAGACGGTGGCGTATCGCCAGTACCTGATCGACCTGTTCAAGCTCAAGGTTGCCGATCTGCGCGCCGAGGACTGGAAGCACCAGTTCACGACCGAGGAAAAGACCTGGTCCAAGGATCCGGATTTCTGCTGCTCGGTCAACAAGGTCGAGCCGCTGGAATCGGTGAAGCCGAACTATCACGTCTGGGTGTCGAGCCTGATGCACTGGCAGACCGAGCATCGCTCCGAACTCGAAGTTTTCGAAGTGCGCCGCAACATCATCAAGTTCAACCCGATGATCGACGTGACGCGTGACGAACGTGACGCCTACATCCGCGAGCACGACCTGCCGTTCCATCCGCTGGTTGCCAAGGGCTATTCGTCGATCGGCTGCTCGCACTGCACCGTCGCCGGCGAAGGCCGCAGCGGACGCTGGGTCGGCAAGCCGAAGACCGAGTGCGGTTTGCATCTTTGATCTGACGCTGGCGGCATTGCCGCCAGCGTTCAGCGATCAGCGACGTACGGGTTGCTGCGCCGCTCTTCCCCGAAGGTCGACAACGGCCCGTGCCCCGGCACGAAGGTGATGTCATCCCCCAGAGGAAACAGGCGCTCGCGGATCGAACGGATCAGATCGGCGTGATTGCCGCGCGGAAAATCGGTGCGGCCGATCGAGCCGCTGAACAGCACATCGCCGACCATCGCCATTGCTGAATCGGCGTGATGAAACACGATGTGCCCAGGTGTGTGGCCAGGACAGTGAATCACGTCGAGCTGCAGATCACCGACGCTGACCATATCGCCGCCGTTCAACCAGCGGTTCGGTGTGAAGCTGCGTGCCGGCGGAAAGCCGTACTGCCGCGCGGCCTCGGGCAGCATGTCAATCCAGAAGCGATCGTCTTCGTGCGGCCCTTCAATCGGCAGCTGCAGGCGCTCCGCCAGTTCAGCGACGACGCCGATGTGATCGAGATGGCCGTGCGTCACCAGTAGCTTCTCCAGAGTGACGCCGCGCCGCTGCGCGGCATCGATCAGGCGCTGCGGCTCACCACCGGCATCGACCAGCGCACCGCGCATCGAACCGGTATCCCAGATCAGCGAGCAGTTCTGCTGGAACGCCGTGACCGGCAGCACCTCGACGCCGAGGCGCGCACGTTCTCTCATCGTCGTACCTATTTCAGCAGCGCGTCGCGCTTGCCGGCCACGGCCTTGAGCAGGCTGTCGTGGGCGTCGGCAAACAGCTTCAGGCCATCAACGACGAGACGATCGGTGATCGCGGTCAGCGGCAGACCCAGTTGTTCGACCTGCGCCATCACCGTCTGCGCGGCATCGAGACCTTCGATCAGTCGCGCCTGCGCCACACCGTGATCGCGGAACGCATCGAGCGTAGCTGGCGGCACGGTATTGACGGTCTGCGGCCCGAGCAGCGCTTCGACATAGATCACGTCGCGATAGGCCGGGTTCTTGGTGCCGGTGCTGGCCCACAGCAGGCGCTGCGGCTGCGCACCGCGTTGCGCCAGCGCCTGCCAGCGCGACTGCGCGATCAGGCGTTTGTAGTCGGCATACGCCAGCTTGGCGTTGGCGATCGCAACCTGACCGAGCAAGGCACTCAGCGCGGCGTGCTGTGATTCGCCTGCACCGGACAGACGCTGACTGATCTCGGCATCCATCGCCGCATCGATGCGGCTGACAAAAAAGCTGGCGACGCTGGCGACGCGCGCCGGATCGCCGCCTTTCGCCGCCCACTGCTCCAAACCTTCGAGCCAGGCCTGCGCGACGTCGGCATAGGCGCTGCGCGCAAACAGCAGCGTGACGTTGACGTTGATCCCCTCGGCGATCGCGTCCTCG
>JALYJV010000272.1 GCA_030775105.1 Pseudomonadota bacterium
CCAGAAGTAGCCGAGATGAAACTTGCCGAACTGGTTCTTGAGCTCGCGGCGGAGAAAGGCCCAGATCGAGGTCAGGAAGACCGAGGCATTGGAACGCCCGGTCATCCGCGGCGGCAGCGCCGGAATCAGCGGTGGCGGCACACTCGCACTCGCAGCGCGCCCATTTCGCGGTGGTGTCGGTTCAATAGCCATGCCCGGCTCGCTCAGGAACCCGACGGTGGCGGCACTTTGCGGTCGGCCCGGCTGACCGCCTTGCCGAGTGCATGCCGGAAGAAGCCGTAGAACTTGCCCGCTTTACCGGCGAGGAAGCGATCGCCGGTGAGGATCAGTTCGTCCGGCAGCAGATCGACTCCCTGCGCCGGAATTTGCTTGAGCCGCTCAGGGCTGCGTGCGACGCCGATCCAGGTCTGCAGCCGATGCGGCCAGTCGAGCTTGCAGGCCACGAGGCCGTACTCGGCGCAGATCGACGTGATGGTCGCCCAGCTGAAGTGATTCAGGCCCGGATAGACCCACTCGTCCTGATATTGATCTTCGTAGCGCTCGACGATCGTCGCGACCAGCAGGCCATCGGGTTTGAGCGCACGGCTCGCCGATTGCAGACAGCGGCGCAGCTGGGTGATGCCGGTATGGCTGAAGATCGACTGCGCCAGCATGAAGTCAAAGTCGGTCGAGAAGACTTCGAGATTGAAATCGTCATTGTGCGAGAACTGCGGCTTCTTCAGCGCGATCAGATCCTTTCCGAGTTCATCGCTGATCGCCCCGTCGACCAGCCACTTGTTCGGCTCGATGCCGAAGTAGTTTCCCGGCAGCAAGTACGGAATGAACAAGCGCCCGCCGCGCAGCGAGCCGCAACCCAGATCGAGCAGTCGGTGATTGTCGCGCAGACCCAGCATTGCGAGCAGGCTGAACTGCACGGCCGACATGCGATCGTAGTTCTCCGCGCGGCCGACGTAGGCGCGATAGTGCTCGTCGCCCGGTTTCAGATCGGCAGCCGGGGCCGGCGCGGGGCTCGGTGCAGGTGCCGCCGGTGACGCGGAGCCTGGCGCGGACGCGGCGGCCATACGGATCGCATGGCTCCCGGGGACCGCGGTCATCATCACCGCGCTGGCGCGCTTGAGCCAAGGCAGGGCCTCGGCGCGCACGCTGCCATACAGCGTCGCCATACGACCCGGTTTTACGTACGGAACACCACGGATCTGTTCGTACTGGGCCCGGTAACGCGCCAGCTCGTCCGGCACTTCCTCTTGCCTGCGGTTCGTCATCGTGCCGCCGTGGAACTGATGGAAGGTCGCCTCGCCCAACAGCGTCAGCAGCGTGCTGCCCGGAAGCTCGACAGCACGCTTGTAGAAGTCGAGATTGACCAGCCCGCCGCCGGGCTCGCTGAAACGTTCGTCGTAGCCGCCGAGCTCGTCGTAAACGGCGCGCGGCATGAAAATGAAATTGCTTTCGGAAATCGTACCGAGCCAGGCCGTCGCACTTGAACCGGCAAGCGCCGCAATGCCGTAAAGCGCATAGCCGTTCTTGCGCCAGTCCACGCTGTCCAACAACTTGTCCTCAACCTGCTGGTTGTAGCCCTTGTTCACCGATTTGGTCTGCGACTCCGAGCCGAGGTGAAATCCGATCGTGCCGACGATTGCGCGATCGAAGCGCTCCAGGCAATCCAGCGCGGCACGGACAATGCCGGGCGACGCCATGCGCGCACCGTCAATCATGATGCTCACATGCGCGCCGCGGCTGCGTGCGACGCCGAGATTGATCGCCGCCGCCGGCGATGGCGACGCATTGTCGATACGGATATGGCTGAAGTTCGTGCCGACCTGCGCCGTCAGCGCGGCATCCAGCGGCTGCTTCGAGCCATTGTCGATGGCGATGACTTCGTAGTCGGACGCGCTGACATCGCGCTGATACGCCGCGGACAGCGAGTACAGCGTGCGCGGCGCCTCGCGCGCCATGTTGTAGAAAATGACGACGATCGACAGCCGCGGCATCGTCTTGGCGGTGGTCGCTACAGACGTCATCCGGCGCGGTCCTTCAGCTGGGCGTAGACCGTCTGGACCTCGGCGGGCAGTTCCGTTTCCGGCGGCGCGGCGTTCTTGCGCAGCGCCGAGGTGAAGAACTGGAAGCCTCCGGCCGGCGGCTGCAGGCCCACGGACGCCGCCAGCGCTTCCAGTCGGCTCAGATAACGGTCCGGCGGCCAGTCGAAACTGACGATGCCGATTTCGCGCTCCTCGCAGACCGTCAGCAAGGCGCGGTTGTAGGCGAGCCAGATCATCAGGCCCTTCTCCGTCGAGAAGCCGTTGCGCGAAGTCAGCGAAGCGGCGACCGCCATCGGATGACGGAAGGTACCGATGGCGCGCAGGTCCGGCAGTACTTCCAGCCAGCCATCCATCGCGAGCAGGCAGCGTGGGTCCTTGAATCCCCAGGTCACCTCTTCCGGGAACGTATCGATCAAGTCGTCCCGCCGGGCGCGATGGGCATCGCTCCACGTCGCGCTGACCGGCGGCGCGTCCCAGCTGCCGCCGTTGTCCGCCAGAATCTGGTCGTGCAGATCCATGATCGAGCGGCTCTCGCGATTGCCACGCGCGTTGAAGCGCGCCTGGGTGTTCACATCGCCGAGAAAGAGACCGGCTTCCTGCAGGCTGCCTGCCAGGCAGCTGGTGCCGCTGCGGTGCATGCCCAGGACAAGAATCGGCGAGTGCGCGACGCGGTTTTGCATTGGTGAGCAGGTGGGGGTCGGAACGGAAGTGCGCGGCCCAGCCCGGCTGCAGCCACGCTGCGCACTATACCGCGCCAGCTCGGGTACTTACCCGCCGCGGCGCGTGAATTTGAGCATCGTCTGGCCACGCGGATGGCCCCATTCACCGATGTACTCGAAAGTCCAGGCACTGCCTTCGACGAGACGCGCGAGATCCGCCAACTCGTAATGGAAAGGATCTTCGGTTGGATGGGTCTTGATCAGGTTGTTGGCGCGTGGAATGGATTGCGTCCAGTCCTCGCCGTCCTTGCAGATGAAGGCGGTTGCGTAGAACACGCCACCCGGCACAAACGCGGGGGCAAGCCGGGTCAGGCACAGCTTGATGTGATTGTTCGGCAGGTGCGTGAAGACACTCTGCGCCATGCCGATGTCAAACTGTGTGTCCAGGCGCTCGGCGCGGAATTCCCCGTCGCAGAGCAGGTTGCCGCGCGGCAGCTTGTTGCCGAGGCCCAGCGGCATGATTTCCTTCTCGTAGCCGGTATCCAGCAGCTCCTGCGAGATGTCCATGCCGTAGTAGCAACCGGCATCGAGAAACTCCACAAGATGCACGCCGCCGCGAAAACAGCCGCAGCCGACGTCGAGCAGCTTCATGTCCGGACGCAGCCCCTGCTTGCGCAGGAACTCGGCCTGCAGCTTGCCGATCTCGTCCCACAAGCCACCGACCCAGGCGCGATGACGTCCTGTCTGGATCGCTTCGGCGGTCTTGTCGGTGTTGTAGTAGTTGCTGATGGGCTTGCTCATGGCCTCGGGCACGGCGTTTCAACAATTGGGTGCACATGATGCGCCAACGCCAGCGGCGATGGCAGGCATCGGCGCTGGCGTTGGGAACGAAAACGATCAATCGGGCAGCCGTGTTCGGCGCCAGATCATCAACCGCTTACTTCGGCTCGACGTACCACCACTGACCGTCGACCTTGACCCAGGTGTCGGTTTCCCAGCTGATGCCCTCAATCGACTGCATGTTGGACTGGAACATCTGGAACTTCAGCTTGATCCGCAGCTTGGCCTCAGTCTTCTGCTCGTTCGAGAACTTCAGCTCGACGATATCCACACCTTTGCGATCGACCTTGTTGTGATACTGGCTGTTGAGGTGCTTCTGCGGATGGGTCTTGCGATAGGCCGGCGTCGCAAAGCTATAGACCTTGGCCAGATCGTAGTCCGCCAGCGCCTTCCAGCGCGCAGTCGCACGCTGGAAGATCTTGCGCTCCTCGGCACCGAGTTTGGTCTCGTCCAGCGGTTTCGGAAGCGGTTGGCCGGCCCAACGACCGGACTCATAGATCTTGAGTTCCTCGAGGGTCTGGGCATCGTCCTGCGGCTGGGCCTGCGCTTCGATCTTGGAGGTGCCCTTTACGACCGGCTTCGAGTCGGCACTCACCGCCGGACCTGAAAGAGCCACGGAGGCCAGAGCGAATGCAACCGCGAGCATCGACATCAAGGGGCGGGAATGACTTGCTTGAACAAACATGCTGATTCCTGGGTTTACTAGGGGTACGGAGAGATTTCCAGCGCCATATCGGCGGCGAACACTCTGACCGCAAAGCGGTCGCAAAGTGCCGTGCCCGACGAGTCTGCGACCTGCAGGGCTACTGCTTGCTGTCGACCTTCGGCGGCACTGCGCCGGCCTCTGCCTGCGGCACCGCAGCGGGCGCGGCGGCTGGCTGTACGTCCATCGGCGCTTTCGGCGGCGGCAGCAGTTCGTTGACCGCATTCCTCAGGGCCGCGTAGTTGATCTGCGTCGGATCGGGATAGGCGTCCCCACGCAGGGTTTCCATCGCGCTGAAACGCATTTCCTGCGTGATCTGCGCCTGGAGCTTGTCCTTGACTTCGTCGTAGCTGAGCTGGCGTCCCGGCTCGATCTCGAGCAGCTTGATGAAATGCACGCCGTACTCGGTCTGGATCGGCTCGCTGAGGTCGCCAGCCTTTTCGAGCGCAAAAACGGCATCCTGGAAGGCGAGTACGGTCTTGGAATCGCGGCGGATCGGATCCGGCAGCACGCCACCGTTCCCGGCCGTGCCGTCAACCGACCACTTGCGCGCTGCTTCGGCGAAATCCGCACCATCGCGCAGCGACTTCTGCAGATCGGTGACACGCTTGCCCAGCGGCTTGACCTCACAGGGGCAGCCCTTCAGAGCAGTCAGCAGGATATGGGCGACCTTGCGTCCCTCCAGGGTCATCAGCTTCGATTTCTCGCGTGCATAGCGCTCCTGCGCCAGCGTCTCCAGGTCAGCAGGGATCTGGACGGCATCACGAGTCTTGTACAACAGCGCTGCAGACAGAATCTTGCGCCTTGCCTCGGCCAGACGTGCGGCAATCGCCGGATCACTGTCGAGGCCTTCGGCCTCGGCCTTTCGGGCCAACGCAGCATCGGAATGAATGTCGAGCACCATCTCGCGCAGACGGCCATCGGCTTCCGCGCTGACTTTCAGAAGCTCGGCCGGCTGATACGCCAGCGCCGCCTTGTAGTCCGCTGCCGTCATCTGCAGCTCGGCGGAACGGCTGACCACTGCGGACGGGCCAGTGCCCGCCGCTGCAGACAATGTGCTGCAGCCACTGAGCGCCGGCGACAGCAAGAAAATGGGAGCGATGCAAAAACTGAACTTGAACAGAGCCTTCATCGTGGGGTGCCGGGTTGGAATCAATCGTGAATTTAGAATGCGAAACAGGCAAAAAAACGCCGGCGATGAACGCCGGCGTTTGTTTGAGCCGGACATCCCGGAAAAGTTCCGGGATGCCGGCAATACCGATCACATCAAACCAGCTTACGGCGTGAAGAAGGTACGCAGGTAAGCATGGTCGGCGGAGCTCGAGAAGCTGAGGTCCGGACGGGCCGGGAAGTTGCGGGTACGGATGTTGAAGCCGATGACCGGCAGGCCGCGGAGGGTTTCCGTTGCCGAGTACGGCATCGCCGAACCGAACAGGCCTGCACCGAACTGATCAACCGACATCAGCATCCAGCCGAAGTCCTCTGGGGTCGCCAGGATTTCCGGGGTATCGACGACGATGCGATTCAGACCGGTACCAACAGCGGTCTGCAGCGTACCAGCCGAGTCAACGAAGCTGATGATGTTCTGCTCGTAGCAGAGCTGGTTCGGAACAGCAGCATCCGGAACGTTCGGCGAGAACACCGGTTCATCCGGAGCGGCTTCGCCCGACTGCTCAGCGCGGTCATAGACAGCGAACCCGATCTGGTTGCACGAACGTGCATTCGGCGCTACACCGGCAAACTTCTGCGCATACGGCGGATACGGGACGAGACCCGTGTCACCGTAGTCACCAACGATGTTCGGACCGGTGTTCGGCAGGAAGGCTTCCGCACGACCCTTGATACCGTTGTTCGGATCGGCCGGGCCAACCGCGGTGTCGGCATCGATCGCGCTGTCCGCAGCGGCAAGTTCGTAAGCCACGATGACCTGCGACTGTGCGGCGCTGCTCTGGTCGACGTAGAAGGCCTTCGTCGGCTGTGTGACAACCCAATCGGTGCTCACACCGAGGTTCGGGTTGGTCGACCAGTCGTTGATGACCGCCGAACGCTGAATCGTCAGGCTGACCGCGTCAACGCCACGGACGTCTTCAACCGTACCGAGATCGTTGCTGTAGACCGGAGCGTACGGAGTGAGCACCTGTGGGGCGCCCGAAGCGTCTTCGATGAAGACCGCAACCGCCGGGAAGGCGTCGTTCAGGGTCGGCTCAAGGAAGTCGTCTGGGAACTGTGCGGTGATCAGGTTGCGGCAGCTGTCGATCACAGCGGCGTCATCAGCAGCACCACCCGCGTTCACGAAGTCCACGCCAACTGCGTAGTCAGCGTTGACCGTGTCGGCGTCGATGGCAGGACCGCCAGTGGCGCAACCGTCATCGCTGAGGCCATCCGGGCACCAGTTGGTGCCGGTGACGACGGCCGAACCCGTGCGGGCCGTACGGCGCTCAATGCCACGATCCAGATCGCAGTTGAAGTTGTCTTCCGGGATGACCAGGTCGTCCAGCAGACCGTTCGGCGTCACCACACCCGAACCATTGCCTGGGTTGTAGAAGTTCGACCACGTCGTCGCCGAGTAGCCGGTTTCCGTGCCACGGCCCGGATTCAGCAGCGTGAAGTTGAACTTCAGAGCGCTGATCGGCTCACCGAACTGACGCGCGGTGTTCTGGATGTTGGCCGGAACGAACGCCGTACGCAGCGTCGGGCAGTCATGGTCTTCGATCGCGCGACCGATGAAGTTGCGCTTCGCAGCCGCCGACAAACCAGCGTATGTACCCGAGTCGATCGGATCAGCAACGATCAGAGCAGCCGAGGGGTCGATACCGTAGTCCTGATCGGCATAACCCATCACGATGAACTCGATGTAACCCTCGCGCAGACGATCGCTCGTTTCCGGGCCACCGTCAGCGTTGTCCACGCCGGTGGAGTCCGGGCCCGCGAAACCACCGCGTGACAGCGGAACTTCGATACCTTCGCCGCCGCCATTGAGTGCGTCGGTGGTGTTCGGCACGGTGCAGGTCTTGAGACCGTTGACGTTGGCCTGGTCGATGTTGACGAACACCGGGGTGCCGCCAGCGCCTTCGCGCACGACGCCGGTGAAGACGTCGAACGCCGACAGCAGGACCGTAAAGTCGAGCACGTCGCGGCTGTTCAGGCCTTCATGGAAGCGGATCTTGACGGCAACCGGCACGTCCTGAGTGTTGATCAGGTTGATGGTGGACTGCCAGCCATCTCGCGTGGTGTAGAACGGGGAGATGGCGACTTCGCCAATGCCCTCGTTGGCAATGTTCACCGCCGAGGCGTTGTGCGAGAACAACGCACCCGCGACGGCAGCGATTGCTGCAGTACTGCGTAGAAATCTCATGACTTAGTAACTCCCAAAGGTTGATGAGCCTGGATGATCGTTCCAACTAGCCGCAGGTGCCAGGGTAACCGCTTACAGAGCATCCACAGCAAATTTTACCACCGAAACGCGGAGACTTCTATCCTCGCGGATAGACGCCTCGGAATACCGGAAGCTTGCATCTGTCTAAAAACGTGCGTCTACCTCTCCCTACGAGACAGCTTTTCAGAACCATACATCTAGGCCCCGCGACGAATGCGGCAAGCGCCGGGCTGGAAAGTACGCTGGCACTGTATTGCTGTCAAGCACATCTCACGTAGTTTGTGAAGTTGTTGCGCACTGGCGCACAGTGCGCCCGCTCTGCAACCCCTGAACAAGCTCCCGCACTGCACGCGCGGCAGTCAGTCTGAAACACCCAAGTACCACGACAGTGCATCTCGCAAGGATCATGCCCGCGCTGCGCGCGAGGCCGTGCACTCACTCTACTCTCCCGTCTGCGGGAGAGGAGTCGGGCGTGAGGGCGACTGTACAGCAGGCTTAGCTGTGAGCACGCACAACATTCCGCGCTGCGCGCGGCCCTCATCCGCCCCTGCGGGGCATCCTTCGACCGGCTCAGGACAGGCTCTTCTCCCGCGCGCGCGAGAAGGTGCCGATCACTCGGGCTGGCTCCGCGCGGCGCGCCACTTCAGCTCGAACGGCTCACGCGCCCTCACCCCGCCACCGATGCTCGGCCAGATCAGGCTGTGCTCGACGTCTTCTGCAGCCGGCAGGGTGAAGTCGCAGACGCCGTCCGGGAAGATTTCGCGGACTTCGTCGATCTGCGCGTCGCTCAGCGCACCGGCATAGTCCGCCGCATCTACAGGGCGCAGCTGGCAGCGGATGACGTCGTCGGTCATCGGCATGCCGGCGACCATGCGCGGTGTGCGCGTGACCGGCAGCGCAAGCGAACAGACGCCAATGCCGCTGCCGTCGTTGTTGTAGAACTCGGGCAAGTCAACGCGGAGCGGCACGTCGACGTCGAATTCGGGGAACGCGTCGTACAGTGGGCCGAGCTGCGGCAGCAGCGGCAACTGCGCGAGGCCCAGGGGCAGGAGAATGGCGTCCGGCAATTCCAGGCGTCCGCCGATGGTACCGAAGGTGCAACGGTCGCCGGCGGCAACCGGCTTGGCCGCGATCACAGCCTGCATGTGGTCGCCGCCGTACTCAGGCTGCATGGTGGCCAGCGTCTCCAGCCACTGTTCCATGACCGGATAGCCGTCGGCCTGCGTGACGACGCCGCGCCATAAGCCCTGGGTGTCGATCTGGCCGCTGTGCTTCTCCAGCCGCGAGCGGATGATGAACGGGCGCACCGCTTCGTGGATGTTGGCGGTCGGGATCAGGTCAAGATAAGGCGCGTGGTCCAGCACCGGCGTTTCCGCCAGAGCGCCGCGACCGAGGACGCCACCGATCAGATAACCGACGCGCGCCAGCTCGGTGTCCATGCGCATGCGCTCAGGGATGGGTTTGCCGTCGATGCTGAAGCCGCCGATGTTGCGGTTGAGGTCGAGGAACTCTTGCGCGCTGATCGTGCCGCTGCGCAGGGCTTCAAGCCCGTACTGCACGCCGGTATTGTCAAGCGGCCGGCGCGCGAACCCCGTCGCCCGATCCTTGCCGAAGATGTTGATGTTGGCGTCCTGCACAGTGCAGCGCACACCCTTGAGGTTCGGCCCACGCTCGTCGGTGGTTTCCGGACCGCGGTAGCGCATGTCCTCGGGCACCGCACCGCAGCCGACTTCTGGATTCAGAAGGTCCAGGAAGGCATCGACCCACGACTGGCAGATCGCATTGAGCGGGTTGCCGACGAGAATGTTGTGACCGTTGACGGCCGCCTGCTTGCCGACCGACCAGTCCAGCGCGCTGTTTTCGTAGTAGTGCTGCAGCAGGCCGCAGTCGGCAACCGTCATTGCCGTGGTGAGGATGTCGGCGAAGGATGCGGTCGGCATCGCACCGCTGATCAGGCCGGGGGCGCTGTTGGCGGCGTTGTACTGCTGCAGGGCCGCGCCGGAGCCGTTGGTGCCGATGAGGAAGCGCACCGGACCGTAGTGATCGGTGATGTATTCCTTAGTCAGCATAGTGGTTTCCATGCTGATCATCGGATTGCAGTGATTGCCGTAGGCACTCAGCGTGTTGTGGACGATGAGATCGCCCTTGCCAAGACGATCGGCAATGCCGACCAGATTGACCAGCAGGTTGTCGGCTGAGAATTCCGCCAGTTCCAGAGCACCGAGCACGATGTTCGGATCGCTCCTGCCCTGCTGATAGCCAACGCCACAGGACTCGCCGAACACGTAGTACACGCTGCGATCCCATTGCGTCGCCTCGAACGGCGCATCCGGGCCGCGTGCGGCCGGATCGTCCAGTACCGACATGCGCGCAATGCCGCGATTGATCGTGGCGGTTTCGACCCGGACCACGAACGGCACGGCACGACCGTCCTTGGTCTCGGTCATGATCACGTCGGATGGATAGGCCGCGTAGGGATCCTCCAGTTCGACGAAGCCCAGCGTCTGCAGCGAGCGGTAGTACCACTTGTACTGCGTGGCGAATGTGCAGTTGGCATCCAGCGGTTCGCCGAGGTCGAGTTCTGCGCTGCGGCAGATGAACGGCGTCTGATGCGGGCCGGAGATCACCGGGCCGGAGATCGGATGGTTGGTGACGGCAAGGCTGGCGCTGCGTGCACCTGCCGCGCCCGTGACGGTGGCCGCCAGCTGATTGCCGCCGAGCCTGAGTTCGGTCACTAGGCCACGCACATCGCCGCCCTCGACACGCTGGAATGCGGACGTCACGTCCACACCGTTGCGGGTGACGCTGTAGCTGTCTTCTTCGGCGAGGCCACGCAGTGCGACGAGGACATCACCATCGGTCACTGTGTCCGGCAGCGTCGACAGCGTGATCATCTCGAACTCACCGCTCACCAGCGGCGGTGTCTTCAGATTGTGGAAATCCGCATTGACTGCGTTGGTCGTCACGCCGCCACCACCGCCCGCGCTACCGTCTACCGACTCACTGCTTCCGCACGCTGCCAACAGCGACGCGCAGGCCGTCATTGCGGCCAACGACCGCATGAGTTTTTTAGTCATTTGTCATCCTCCATCCATTGCAGGCGCAACGCGCCAATGGCGCCAAGCGCTTCTAGTAATGGCGGCAAGATTACAGCACGACGACGCCTCCGCGCGGCGGCGGACGGCCGATGTCAGGGCGCTCCCGACATGCCGTCAGTTGCGCTTCTCGCCAGCGAAATGCGCGCGCGTCGCGCGGTACAGCAGGTAGACCGCCCATGGAAACGCCAGCATCCACCAGCCCATGGCTTCGCGCAGCGGCAGGACCTGGGTCAGTTCGTCGTAGCGCTGCTGCCAGACCCAGACAAAGACAGCAATGAAGACCCACGGCAGCTGGGCGGCAACGGCCCACACAAGGCGCTTGAGCAGCGACGCCCGCCGTGAAAGCAGGATGAGAATTGCCGGGCCGACCAATGCGGCCGCAGCAACCAGGCGCAACCAGATTGAATCCGTCAGCAACCAGTGCGAATCCACCGTGTCAGGCCCATTTGATGCCGCAGCCCATGCTGGGCCGCTGTTTCTTGGTCGGCAGCCCGCCGCCGAGCAATACGTCCAGCGCCGCACGCAGATCTTCGCCGGTCACCGGCACCTCATTGCCGGGCGTTGCGCCGTCGAAGCGACCGCGATAGCGCAACTGATGCAGTCCATCGAACAGGTAGAAGTCCGGCGTGCATGAGGCTTCGTAATCCTTTGCCACTGCCTGCGTCTGGTCATACAGATACGGGAACGGATACCCCAACTCGCGCGCAACCGCTTTCATCTGTTCCGGACCATCCTCGGGGTAGCGGACGGCGTCGTTGCTGGAGATGGCGACAAAGCTGACGCCCCGCGCCTGATAGGTGTTGGCGATGCGCACTAGTTCGGCATTGATGTGCTTCACATAAGGGCAATGATTGCAGATGAACATCAGCACCAGCGGCCGGTCCACCGCCAGCTGCACCAGACTGATGTTCTTGCCGCTGACGACATCGGGGAGCGTGAAATCCGGCGCCATTGTTCCGAGCGCCACCATCTTTGAAGCCATCAGTGCCATGGAGGACTGCCTTTTGGGTAGTAGCCGCAGTGTAGCCGGGCGTCGGCCGCGACAGCAGCGGCCACTGGCTGTTGGCCGAAGGCTTGGCTACAATATCCGCCTATCCGTATGGACAGATAAGCACCTCACCGGGCCACCCGGGGCAGTGCCGCTGCCCATTAAGCTGCCCATCCCCTGTCTGACCATCTTGAGGGCCACGCCGTGAGCCAGTACCTGTTTACCTCCGAGTCTGTTTCCGAAGGCCACCCGGACAAGGTTGCCGACCAGATTTCGGACGCCGTCCTTGACGCGATCATCGCGCAGGACAAGAAGGCCCGCGTCGCCTGCGAAACCATGGTCAAGACCGGCGTCGCGATCGTCGCCGGCGAAATCACGACCAACGCCTGGGTCGACCTCGAACAACTCGTGCGCAAGGTCATCGTCGATATCGGCTACGACAACAGCGAAGTCGGCTTCGACGGCGCGACCTGCGGCATCCTCAATATCATCGGCAAGCAGTCGCCTGACATCGCGATGGGCGTCGACGGCACCAAGAAGAAGGAAAAGGCCCCGGAAGACATCGGCGCCGGCGACCAGGGCCTGATGTTCGGCTACGCCTGCGACGAAACCAAGGAGCTGATGCCGGCCCCGATCTACTACAGCCATCGCCTCGTCGAACAGCAGGCGAAGATCCGCAAGGCCAAGAAAGGCGGTCTGCCGTGGCTGCGTCCGGACGCGAAGTCACAGGTCACGCTGCGCTACGAGAACAACGTCGCGGTTGGCGTCGATGCGGTCGTACTGTCCACGCAGCACTCGCCGGACATCAAGCTCAAGGACCTGCGCGAGGCGGTGATGGAATCCATCATCAAGCCGGTGATCCCGGCGAAGTGGATCACCAAGACCACCAAGTTCCACATCAACCCGACCGGCAACTTCGTCATCGGCGGCCCGGTTGGCGACTGCGGCCTGACCGGTCGCAAGATCATCGTCGACAGCTACGGCGGCTGGGCTCGCCACGGCGGCGGCGCGTTCTCGGGCAAGGATCCGTCCAAGGTTGATCGCAGCGCCGCGTATGCCGCACGCTACGTCGCCAAGAACCTGGTGGCTGCCGGCCTCGCCAAGCGCATCGAAGTGCAGGTGAGCTACGCGATCGGCGTGGCCGAACCGACCTCGATCTTCGTCACCAGCTTCGGCACCGGCACTGTCAGCGACGCCGTGCTCGAACAGCTGGTTCGCAAGCACTTCGACCTGCGTCCGGGCGGCATCATCAAGATGCTCGACCTGATCCATCCGATGTATCAGGCCACCGCCAGCTACGGCCACTTCGGTCGCGCACCGTACGACGTCAAGCTCACCAACGGCGAGCGCTTCACCGCGTTCTCGTGGGAGAAGACCGACAAGGCCGAACTGCTGAAGAATGCTGCGAAGAAGCTGAAGTAAGTTTTGTAGAACAACCCCGCCGAGGGGCGCTGCGACCTGCGCAAGGCAGGCCAGGCTCGGCGGGGTTCTTGAAGCAACGGCGCCCGTTCCTTAAATCCACATAGGAGCGATCGCATGAACGCTGTTCTGAAGCCGGCAACGGCTGACTACAAAGTACGTGACATTTCCCTCGCCGAATTCGGCCGCAAGCGCATCCGCATGGCGGAAGAGGAAATGCCCGGTCTGATGAGCATCCGCGCCAAGTACGCGCCGCTCAAGCCACTCAAGGGCGTACGCCTGACCGGCTCGCTGCACATGACCAAGGAAACCGCGGTTCTGCTCGAGACGCTCGGCGCGCTCGGCGCCTCGGTGCGCTGGGCTTCGTGCAACATCTTCTCGACATCCGACGACGCCGCCGCTGCAGTCGCCGCCGCCGGCACGCCGGTGTTCGCCTGGAAGGGTGAGACGCTCGAGGAGTACTGGGATCTGACGATGGACGCCGTCACGCACACGCTGCCCGACGGCACGCTCACCGGCCCCGAGCTGGTCGTCGATGACGGCGGCGACGTTACCCTGCTGATCCACAAGGGATACGAGCTGGAACTGGGTTCGGACTGGGTCAACACCCCGTCTGACAATCACGAGATCAAGGTCATCAAGGACCTGCTGAAGCGCGTCGCCAAGGAGCGCCCGGGCTTCTGGACCCGCGTGGTCAAGGACTGGCGCGGCGTCTCGGAAGAGACCACCACCGGCGTGCATCGCCTGTACCAGATGATGGAAGCCGGCAAGCTGCTGGTGCCCGCCATCAACGTCAACGACTCGGTGACCAAGTCGAAGTTCGACAACCTCTACGGCTGCCGCGAATCGCTGGCTGACGGCATCAAGCGCGCCACCGATCTGATGATCGCCGGCAAGGTCGCGGTGGTCTGCGGTTACGGCGACGTCGGCAAGGGCAGCGCGCACTCGCTGCGCGGCCTCGGCGCCCGCGTGATCGTGACCGAGATCGACCCGATCAACGCCCTTCAGGCGGCGATGGAAGGCTTCCAGGTCGACACCGTCGAAGACACGCTGGGCCTCGCCGACATCTACGTCACCACCACCGGCAACAAGGACATCATCACCCTCGAGCACATGAAGGCGATGAAGCACAACGCGCTGGTCTGCAACATCGGCCACTTCGACAACGAGATCCAGATGGATCGTCTGAACAGCGCCGAAGGCGTCGTGAAGATGAACATCAAGCCGCAGGTCGATCACTACACCTTCGCCAACGGCAAGTGCATCTACGTCCTCGCCGAAGGTCGCCTGGTGAACCTGGGTTGCGCCAACGGCCACCCGGCGTTCGTGATGAGCAACTCGTTCTCCAACCAGACGCTCGCGCAGATCGACCTGTGGAAGAACAAGGACAAGTACGAGAAGACCGTCTATCGTCTGCCCAAGAAGCTCGACGAAGAAGTGGCCGCGCTGCATCTGGCGCAGATTGGCGTGAAGCTGACCAAGCTCACTGCAGATCAGGCCGCTTACCTCGGCGTGCCGGTCGAAGGTCCGTACAAGCCGGATCACTACCGCTACTAATACGTAGCGGCAGTACCATCAGGGCGGCGGGAATTCCGGTTCCCGTCGCCTTTTTTGAAGAGCGGACATGAAAATCCATCACCTCAACTGCGGCTCGATGTGCCCTCACGGCCGACGCCTGATGCAGGGCGAAGGCGGCTGGTTCGAGTCCGCGCGGATCGTCTGCCACTGCTGGCTGATCGAAGGCCGCAACGGTCTTACGCTGGTCGACACCGGCTTGGGCACCGCTCAAGTCGAGGGCATGGTGCATGGCCATCTGAAAGCACTGATGCGTCCACGCCTCAGCCTCGCAGAGACGGCGCTGGCACAGATAGAGGCGCTGGGTTTCGAAGCCGCAGATGTGCGCGACATCGTGCTCACGCATCTGGACTTCGATCATGCCGGAGCGCTGGCCGATTTCCCGCAGGCGACCGTTCACGTACACGCACCCGAATTGGCCGCCGCACAGGCGCCATCGACGCTGATAGAAAAGCAGCGCTACGAAGCGCGTCTGTGGTCCCATGGACCGACATGGCAGACGCACAGCCCCAGCGGCGAGCGCTGGAATGGCTTTGACGCCGTGCGTGCGCTCGGAGACGCCGACAATGAGATTCTGCTGGTTCCGCTCAAAGGTCACACGCGAGGTCACACCGGTGTTGCAGCCAGGGATCAGAACGGCTGGCGTCTGCACTGCGGCGATGCCTATTTTTTTCACACCGAAGTGAGCGCCGCCGCGCATTGCCCTGTCGGCCTCAATGTTTTCCAGACCGTGCTCGCTGTAGATAACGCCGCGCGCAAGGCCAACCAGTCCCGCCTCGTTGCGCTCAATGCACAAGGCGGCATCACGCTCAACAGTGCGCACTGTCCGCACGAATATGCCCGCGCAGCGGGCTGAATACGCTCATGAACGCCAACGAAGTCCATTTTTCCTTCGAGCTGTTCCCGCCGCGCACACCGGTTGGCGTCGAGAAGCTGCCCGCGATCGTCGCGCAGCTTGCGACCGCACAGCCGTCGTTCTTCTCGGTGACCTATGGCGCCGGCGGCTCGGACCAGGACGGCACCTTCGAAACCGTTTCGATGGCCTCACGCACGACGGGGATCGAAGCGGCACCGCATCTGACCTGCATCGGCTCGACGCGCGCGAAGATTGCCGAACTGCTGCAACGATATCGCGATGCCGGCGTGCGCCGAATCGTCACGCTGCGCGGCGATCTGCCGGCAACCGCGACCAGCACCGGCGCGCCGGGCGAGCTGCGCTACGCCAACGAACTGGTGTCGTTCATCCGTGAAACCCATGGCGATCACTTCAAGATCGAAGTGGCGGCGTATCCGGAAACCCATCCGCAGGCGGTTAATCCGGATGCTGACTTCGACGCCTTCCGCCGCAAGGTCGAAGCCGGCGCGCATGGCGCGGTGACGCAGTACTTCTACAACGCCGACAGCTATTTCGATTTCGTCGAACGCTGCACGAAAGCCGGCATCAAGACACCGATCGTCGCCGGGATCATGCCGATCACCAACCACGCGCAGCTGACACGCTTCTCGGCCGCTTGCGGCGCGGAAATTCCGCGCTGGATCCGTCTGCGCCTGGAGCAGTACCAGGACGACAGGCAGGCGCTGCAGGACTTCGGCGTCGACGTCGTCTCGCGCCTGTGCCGCACGCTGCTCGACGGCGGCGCGCCAGGGTTGCACTTCTACACGCTGAACCAGGCAGAGCCGACGCTGCGCCTGTGGAAGAACCTGTCGCTGCCGATGCGCCTCACCGGCACCTGACGTGATCGTCGTCGCGCTCGTCTTCTTCGCCGGCGCGGGAGTGGCGCTGTTCTGGCTGGAAGAGCGGCTCCACCACATCACACGCAGTGGTCTTGCGCAGATCTGGGTCGAATCTTTCCTGCTACCGCTATGCCGCGTATTTGCCCTGATGCTGCTGATGCTGCTGGCGTATCCGGACCTGTTCGGCGCCGGCCCATCAGGCACTGCGCTTCCATCGCTCGGCGCCATCGTGTTCGGCGTCGATGGTCGTTTCGATCACATGATCAACGTCCTGTTCCTCGTGGGACTGCTGCTGCCGGCAATTCCCGGGGCCCGCAAGCTCGCAGGCGTGGTGATGCCGCTGCAGGGCATGGCCGGCGTGGCGATGCTGTTCTCGTGGCTTGCGCAGACGCTGGACGTGCAGGTCCGGCTGTTGCCGACGCCTGCGCAGTGGCTCACGCTCGCGACCCTGAGCGCCATTGCCATGCTTTGCGCATGGCTGCTGACGCGCGCAGTGGACGATCCGACCCGGCGCCACGATCTGTACGATCTCCTGCTGCTTTGGCTGCAGGCACCGGTACTGCTGGTCTACGGCAGAATGCTCGGCAGCCAACTGACCTGAAGGGAGCGCCGCAAGCTTGCAGATGAGTCCCGCCACCCTGCTGCACCTGCTCGACTATGCCGGCGTCGCCGTGTTCGGCGTGTCCGGTGCACTGGTCGCCGGGCGCAAGTCGCTTGATCTCCTTGGCGTGGTCGTCATCGGCATCGTCACTGCGATCGGCGGCGGCACGCTGCGCGATCTGCTGCTCGACCGCACCGTGTTCTGGATCACCGATCCCGGCTATCTGGTGACGATCATCGTCGCGTCGCTGCTGACCGTGGTCTATACGCGGTTCCGTCGTCCGCCAGACAAGGCGCTGCAATTTGCCGATGCCCTCGGCCTGGCCCTGTTCGCGATCGCCGGCGCGCAGATCGCCGAGTCCAGCGGCGCAGGTGATCTGATCGCCGTGGTCATGGGCACGATCACCGGCGTGTTCGGCGGCGTATTGCGCGACATCCTCTGCGCCGAGATTCCGATGATCCTGCGCAAGGGCAACATCTACGCGACCGCGGCGATTGCCGGTTGCTCGGTCTACGTCGTGCTGCAGGACGCCGACATCGCCCGCGCCTGGGCCGCGGGTAGTGGCATGCTGGTGATCGTCACGCTGCGTCTCGCGGCGATCATCTGGAACCTGTCGCTCCCCGTTTTTTCGCTGACCGAACCGACTGATCGCCGATGAATCCGCAACGCCCGCGCCAGCCACCGAACCTCGAACCGACCGCGACGACGCCGCGCGCGCCGGATCTGTTCACGCCGCAGAAAGAACGCCCACCGAGCGCGTCCGATTCGTTCTTCGCGCCGCCGCCGAGGCGACCGGCCGAGCCGGAAACTCCAGACAAGCCGCCGCGCAAACCGCGTTTGCTTGCGAGCATCCTGCTGTGGATTGTCGTTGGCGCCATCGCTCTGGTGATCGTGCCAGTGCTGCTGCTGCGCTGGGTGCCGGTGCCGACCACGGCGTTCATGCTGCAGAGCCCGTCGAAGCCGGTGCGCTATCAGTGGGTCTCCGCCGAACAGATTCCGGCCAGCATGCGCAAGGCGGTCGTCGCCGCGGAGGACCAGAAGTTCTTCCAGCATCGCGGCTTCGATCTCGAAGCCATCGACAAGGCGCGCGAACACAACAAGGCTCACAAGAAAAAGCGCGGCGCTTCGACGATCAGTCAACAGACTGCGAAAAATCTGTTCCTGTGGTCAGGCGGCGGCTATTTCCGCAAGGGCATCGAAGCCGGCATGACGATCGTCATCGAAACGCTGTGGCCGAAGGACCGCATCCTCGAGGTGTATCTGAACGTCGCCGAGTTCGGCCCCGGTGTCTACGGCGTTGAAGCTGCAGCGCAGCGCTACTTCGGTCGCTCGGCGTTGTACTTGAGCGCCGAGCAGTGCGCGCGCCTTGCTGCCGTGCTGCCGAGCCCGCGGCGCTGGAACGTCACCAATCCGGGCCCGTACGTTGCCAAGCGCAGTGCATGGATCCTGCGTCAGATGGGTGGCGGCGGACACCGCGCCCCGATTGCCGGAGAAGGAACGCCGGGCGCACCCGGCGATACTGCGCCGATCGACGATCTGGAACCCGAATTGCCACCGGAACTCGACCCCGAGGCGGACGATGTGCCCGATCCGGCAGCAGTCGTCGACGATCCCGAGCCGACCGAGGAAGCGTCCGAGATCTACAGCGGCAAGACCATCGGCCAGCGCGTCAACACGAAAGGCGAAGCTGCCGATGTGCGTACGCGAGCGCTCAAGTCGGCGGACGAGTGGAGTACCGCACCGATTCCGATCGACGAAGACACGCCGTTGCCGGGCGCTGTCCCTGCAGAGGCCACACCGGCCCCGTAAGGCTCAAGGCAAGGCATCAGCCGGTTGCGGCGTCTGACGCGCCGCGGTCTGGATCTTCTCGACGATGTCGTGCCCGAGCGCGCTCTGCACCCGCGTCCACAGCTGCGGATTGCGGGCACGCAGGTTCTTCAGCACCACCATGGGCCAAGCCTGAACCTCGATCCGGCCTTGCGCGACGGTATCTGCGGTCGCCACTTCACCGGTCAGCAAGCTCATTTCACCGACGAAGGTGCCGCGATGCAGGCGCGCCAGTTCGCGTCCGCCCGCTGTCACGCAGACCTCTCCTGCGAGCATGAAGTACAGCGCTTGTGGTTGCTGCTGGCTCGCTGTCAACGCCGCCTGGTCCAGCACCTGGTGCTTCCCCATCGCCCAGAAGCGCAGGAATTCCTGCGGGCTCAACGCGTGGAAATGGCGCGCATGCAGTTCGACCAGTTCCGCGGGCAGCTGCACCGCACGCCGCTCGCGCAGGATGCGGATGACCCAGACCGTATTGATCACCACGAACACGACGTTCCAAGCGCCGATCGCCGGAACGGCGTGCGCAAAGGCGTAGACGCTCAAGGTCGATTGAGCGACGACGAGCAGCGAACGCAGCCAGAGCATGTCGCGCGCCAGCAGCGCGAACAGCATCATCACGTAGCCGGTGTGCACCAGAACTTCGATCAACATGTGTCGCCCCCCTATCGATGGCGCAGCATGCCTGCAATCACCGTGAAATCCATAAATCGATCGCTCCGTACGATCGCGGATCGGACAGCGTGCGCAAAAGCTGTGACCTTTTATTGGACAATGTGCGTTACCATCCTCAAGGTTTTACTTGAAGTAATACTTGTAACTGCTCCTTTAAAAAGAAAAAGAGGAAACTTGCGCACAATCCGTGTGGATAACTGTGTGCACAGCATGGCGAACAAGCGACGGAAATGCTGCAAGGACGTGGGTTTCAGCGTCTGTACGGTTTTGTGACCATCTAACTTTTCCATTTGGAATCATAAACATAACAAATTTCTGTCAGCTTTCTGGCAAAAAACCTCGCAATGACGGGCCTCTGCGGCCGTTTGCACCAGCGTTGTGCATAAGCAGGCGCGTCGCATGCCTGGGGCACGCAAAAGTCAAGTCGCGCAATGCGTAAATCGCCGCCCGCTGGCGGCCTGTCTCACCCGTACAATTCACACATGATTTCAAAGCAAAAATCGCTCTCCGCGGGGGTGGCCCGGCGCGCTCAGGTCCTATGCATTTCCGGCCACGATCCCTCCGGCGGCGCCGGCATCCACGCCGACATCGAGGCCGTGGCCATGCAGGGCGCGCATGCGCTGGGTGTGATCACCTCGCTGACCACGCAGAACACACGCAACGTGCTGCGGGTCAAACCGATTGCGCCGAGCCTGCTACAGGAGCAGCTCGAGACCCTGCTTGAGGACTGTCCGATCCATGCGATCAAGCTCGGCCTGCTCGGCAGCGCGGAACAGGTCCGGCCGATCCGCTGGATCATCGAGCAGTGTCGAGTGCCGGTCGTGATCGATCCGGTGCTGCGCGCCGGCGGCGGCGCCTCGCTGGCGAGTGCGGAGACCACGGTGGCCCTGCTCGAGCACCTGCTCGCACTCGCCACTGTCATCACACCGAATGCGGCCGAAGCGCGTGCACTGGTTCCCGCCGCGCAGACGCTGGACGAAGCCGGCGCAGGCCTGCTGGCCACCGGCTGCACGCAGGTGCTGATCACTGGCGGCGACGAAGAGACGGACGAAGTCGAGAATCGCTGGTATCGGGCTGACGCGGCACCCCACATTTTCCGCTGGCCGCGCATCCCCCAGAGCTTCCACGGTGCGGGCTGCACCCTGGCCTCCGCGCTCGCCGCCCGCCTGGCATTGGGTGAGCGTGACGAAGTGGCGCTGCTCAACGCCCAGCGCTATGTGCAGGCATCGCTGCAGCGTGCCCTGCAAGTCGGACAGGGCCGCGCGATTCCCGGCCGTTTTCCGGATGCAACGTGAACCCGGCCAACACCAACAGTTCCCCGCCCTTGCGCGGCCTCTACGCCATCACCCCGGAACACCTGCTGCGCGATCCCCAGCGGCTGCTGCCTGCAGTGCGTGCGGCACTGCGCGGCGGCGTCACGCTGCTGCAATACCGCGACAAGTGGAATCCCGCGCCGCAACGCGAGGCCCTCGCACGCGAACTGCTCGCGCTGTGCCGTGCGCACGGCACGCCGCTCATCATCAACGACGACGCCGTACTGGCCGCGCGGATCAGCGCTGACGGCGTGCATCTGGGCATCAGCGACGGCGGGATTGCCGCCGCTCGTACCCTGCTCGGCCCGCACGCGCTGATCGGCGCCACCTGCGGTAACTCGCTGGAGCACGCGCTGGCTGCTGTCGCTGACGGTGCCAGCTATGTTGCCTTCGGTCGCTTTTACACTTCGCGCAGCAAGCCGAATGCGCCGCAGGCCGAGCTGCAGACACTGGCGGCTGCACGCGCAGCCCTGACCGTACCGATCTGCGCGATCGGCGGTGTCACGCCGGCGAACGCGCCACCTCTGATCGCCGCCGGTGCCGACCTGATCGCCGCGATCGGCGGAGTGTTCGGTCACAACGACGATGTCGCGCATGATGTTGAAGGCGCCGTGCGCGCCTATCTGCGCTGCTTACTAGCGGCATAATGAGTGAGCACTTGCGCAGAACGTTCTGCGTTCGGCCACTGTCGTAGCAGTGAACCTCAGTAAATGATCAGGCCGTCCGCCAACAGCAGTACAACCCTTTGAATGACACCACGATGAACAGCCGTTCTGAAGCGCTTTTTGCACGCGCGCAGCAATCCATCCCGGGTGGCGTCAATTCGCCGGTGCGCGCGTTTCGCGCCGTCGGCGGCACGCCGCGTTTCATCACTGGTGCCAGCGGTGCGTGGCTGACCGATGCCGACAGCAAACGCTATGTCGACTACGTCGGCTCCTGGGGGCCGATGATCCTTGGCCATCAGCAAGCTGCGGTGACCGCCGCCATCCGCGCGCAGCTGGAGATCGGCGTGTCCTACGGCGCGCCAACCGAGCTGGAAGTCGAAATGGCGGAGCTGCTGTGTGCACGCGTGCCGGGCATGGAAATGGTGCGCATGTGCAACAGCGGCACCGAAGCGACGATGTCTGCGCTGCGCCTTGCGCGTGGCCACACCGGCCGCGATCACATCCTCAAGTTCGAGGGCTGCTATCACGGTCATGGCGACGCGCTGCTGGTCAAAGCCGGCTCCGGCCTGCTGACCTTCGGCGTACCGACCTCGCCCGGCGTACCGGCGGATCTCGCCAAGTACACCCTGACCGCGCAGTTCAACGATCTGGATTCGGTGCGCGCGGTGTTCGATGCACATCGCGACGGCATCGCCGCAATCATCGTCGAGCCGGTCGCCGGCAACATGAACTGCGTGCCGCCGACTGCCGGCTTTCTCGAAGGCCTGCGCAGCCTCTGCGACGAACACGGCACAGTATTGATCTTCGACGAAGTGATGACCGGCTTCCGCGTCGGCCCGCGCGGCGCGGCCGGCCTCTACGGCGTGACGCCGGACCTGACGACACTGGGCAAGATCATCGGCGGCGGCCTGCCGGTCGGTGCCTTCGGCGGTCGGCGCGAGATCATGGGCAAGCTCGCACCGCTGGGCCCGGTCTACCAGGCCGGCACCTTGTCCGGCAATCCGCTGGCCATGTCGGCCGGCCTCGCCTTGCTGCGTCAGCTCGACAGCAGCGCGCTCTATGCCGCGCTGGAGAAGACCACGGCTGAGCTGCTGAGCGGACTGCGCGCTGCCGCAGCAAAAGCCAGCGTCGGTTTCACGACGACGCAGGTCGGCAGCATGTTCGGCCTGTACTTCACGAACCAGCCCGCGCCGCAATCCTTTGCCGAAGTGATGCGCTGTGATGCTGCGATCTTCGGCCGTTTCTTCCACGCCATGCTCGAACGCGGCGTCTATCTTGCGCCGTCGGCGTTCGAAGCCGGCTTTGTTTCTTCGGCACATGGCGCCGAGGAAATTCGCCTTACGCTGGCCGCTGCGACCGAAGCCTTCGCCGAGATCGCATGATCGCTGCGCTGCAGGCCTGCCTGGACTGGATCACTCAGCACCCCGAGTGGGCGCTGGTCCTGCTGTTCGCGACGGCGCTGCTGGACTCGATCTTCATCATCGGTGCTTTTGTGCCGGCCGGCATCGTGCTGTTCGCGGCCGGTGCCCTGGTTGCGATCGGCTCGCTGGAACTGTGGCATGCCGTCGTCCTGGCCGCCGCCGGTGCGGTCGGCGGCGACGGTTTTTCATTCTGGCTCGGGCGACGCTACGGCGAGCATCTGTTTGCGAACCGCTGGCTCGGGCGCTATCCGGACCTGCTGACCAACGGCCGCAGGTTCTTCGCGCGCTATGGCGCGATGAGCGTTGCGCTCGCGCGCTTTCTCGGCCCGATGCGCGCAGTCGTGCCCGCGCTTGGTGGCGCATCCGGACTTGGCCTGCTCGGGTTTCTGATTGCCGACGTGCTGTCGGCAACACTGTGGGCGTTCACATTCATCCTGCCGGGCGTTGCCTTCGGCGCATCGTTGGGTCTGGCTTCGGAAGTCGCCGGACGGCTGGCGATGCTGCTGTTGGCCTTGCTCGTCGCGGTGGCCGGCATGATCTGGCTGACGGCGATCGTCAACCGCGCAATCCAGCACCACGCCGAAGACTGGATCGGCCGCATGCTCGATTGGAGCCGCCGCCATCGTCGGCTCGGCAAGTTCGGTGCGGCGCTCGCCGATCCGGAGCAGCCGGAAACACCTGTGCTCGCCGGTCTCGCCGCACTGCTGCTGGTGATCAGCGGACTGTGGCTGTGGTTGTGGGCCGGCGCCAGCCTGCACGAACACCCGTCCGCACTCGATGCGGCGATCTTCCAGTGGATGCGCGACCTGCACACGCCCTGGGGCCTGGAGCTCGCGCATCATTTGTTGAAGCTCAGCCACTGGACCGTCTACGGACCAGCGTCCCTGATGTTGCTGGTATCGCTGCTGTGGCTGCGCCGCGCGCGCGCGGCGGCGCACTGGGCAGCGGCCATCGCGTTCGGCGCGCTGTTGTCGCTGGGTCTGTACATGGTGCCGACCCTGCCCGCGCCGTATGCGTTCTTCGGCACGACTCCGCCGCATGGTCATATCGGCCGCGATCTGGTCGTCGCCACGGTCATCTACAGCTTCCTGCCGATCTTCCTCGCGCCGGAGCGCAAGCCGCGCCTGCGCAGCCTGCTGAGTGCCACGGCCGTCACGGTGTTGACCGTGGTCTTTCTCGCGCGGCTGTACCTGGGCGTGCAATGGGCCAGTGTCTCAGTGTTCGCGATCATCGTCGGCGTGATCTGGGCTGCAATGCTCGGCATCGGCTATCGCCGCCACAGTCACGGCGTGCTGCCGGGTCGGCGGCTGCTGATTCCACTGATCGGTGTCTACGTCCTGTCGCTGGGGCTGGCTTTGTCCGTGCCGACGCCCGACCGCATTAACGTCCCGACCCCGCGCGAGATCACTGTCGAGCAGTGGCAGAGCGGCGCCTGGCGCGACATGGCGCATAGCCGTATTGACATCGCCGGGCGCGACAAGCAGCCCTTGTCGCTGCAATGGGCCGGATCGCTCGACGAGATCACCAAGGCCCTGCTCGACGGTGGCTGGACCGCACCGCCGAACCTGAGCGGCACCAATGCGCTGCGCTGGCTGACCGGCGCAGCGCGCGTTGCCGAGCTGCCGGTGCTGCCGCAGGTCCATGCCGGCCGTCATCCGGCGCTGAGCCTGTTTCGCGTCAGCGACGACAGCCACGCTGAACTGCTGCGCCTGTGGCCGACGCGGCTGCAACTCAGCGACGGTCGGCGGGTGTGGCTGGGTTCGATCACTCGGGTCGAGGCACGCACGCTGTACCGATTGTTCCGCTATCCCCTCGGCGTTGCCCCAATTGCCGATCCGCAGATCGCGCTCGCCAACGTCTCCGGTGTGCAATGGGGCAAGCGCGGCGAGATCTGGCTGCTATCCTTCGCGCAACCGTGATTCCGCAGGTCTCACGCAACCTTCTGGTCTCAAACTTCCTGTAGCTCAATGTCTGACAGCGGACTGCTTGGCAAACTTCGCGCACGCCTGAACAAGGGCGATTCATGGCTGACGCGCGATATCGGCACGCTGTTCAGCGGTGAACAGCTGTCACCCGACGCGCTTGAGGAAATCGAAACCCGTCTGCTGATGGCCGACGCCGGCGTCGAGGCCACGACCTGGCTGATGCAGCGCCTGCAGGCGGCCGTTGACGCTGGCCGCGTGCGCAATCCGCAGCAGCTGCGTGCCACACTCAAGGCGGCGCTGCTGGAGCTGCTCGCGCCGGTATCGAAGCCACTGCAGATTCCCGACTTCATCCGCCCGTACATCCTGTTCGTTGCCGGCGTGAACGGCGTCGGCAAGACCACGACGATCGGCAAGCTTGCGTTGCGCCTGAAGCGCGAAGGCAAGAGCGTATTGCTCGCCGCCGGCGATACCTTCCGCGCGGCTGCGACCGAGCAGCTGCGCACCTGGGCCGAGCGCGCCGATGTGCCGATCCTGTCGCAGGGTGAAGGCGCGGATTCCGCGAGCGTGATCTACGACGCGGTGCAGTCGGCCAAGGCGCGCGGCATCGATGTCGTCATCGCCGACACCGCGGGACGCCTGCACACGCAGGCGCATCTGATGGACGAGCTGCGCAAGATCAAGCGCGTGGTGCAGAAGCACGATGCCTATGCGCCGCACGAGGTCCTGCTTGTGGTCGACGCGACGACCGGCGGCAATGCACTGGTGCAGGCGATCCAGTTCCACGAAGCGATCGGCCTGACCGGCATCGCGATCACCAAGTTGGACGGCACCGCCAAGGGCGGTATCCTCCTTGCCATTGCACGCCGCATGGCCTTGCCAGTGCGCTTCATCGGCATTGGCGAAGCGGTCGAAGACCTGCAAGTCTTCGACGCGGAAGCTTTTGCAGACGCACTCATCGGGGGATGACGTTCGTGAGATGTCAGGCAGTGGCTGCATCAGCTGTGAACCCACGCGAAGCTGAGATGCCCGTCTCGCGTCGCCCATCGCACGTCTCGCGGACATGACCGAACTCATTCGCTTCGACCAGGTCAGCTACCGATACCCCGGTGGCCAGGATGTGCTGAGCGAGGTCGGCCTCTCGATCGCGCAAGGTGAGATGGTCTACGTCACCGGCCCGAGCGGCGCCGGCAAGACCACGCTGCTGCGTCTGATTGCCGTGCTGTGCCGCGCCAATCGCGGCCAGATCGTCGTCATGGGCCAGAACCTGTCGGCACTCAAGCCGAGCCGCGTACCGGCCTTTCGCCAGCGCATCGGCATGGTGTTCCAGAATTTCAATCTGCTTCACGACCGCACCGTGTTCGACAACGTCGCCCTGCCGCTGGTGATCCGCGGCTACTCGCATGAGGACGTGGGCCGCCGCGTGCGCGCTGCGCTGGATTCGGTCGGCCTGCTGAAGAAGGAGCGCGTGCTGCCGTTGACACTGTCCGGCGGCGAGCAGCAGCGCGTTGGCATTGCGCGCGCCATCGTCACCAAGCCGGCGCTGATCCTTGCCGACGAGCCAACCGGCAACCTCGATCCGGAAATGGCGCTCGAAGTCATGCGCGGTTTCCAGCGCTTCAACGATGCCGGCGTCACCGTGATGATCGCGACGCATGCGATCGACCTGATCGATGCGCTGCCGCACAGGATCATTCACCTGGAACACGGCCACATCACCGACAAGCTGCCGACCGCAGCTTCACGTCTGAAAGGAGGCATGCGCGATGGCCTTCGTTGAAGCGGGTCTCGACCGCCCGCGCTGGCTTGCACGCTGGGGGCAGGAGCATCTTCGCGTGCTGCTGTTTTCGCTGGGTAAGATCGGCCGTACCCCGATCGCCGCGGCGCTGACGGCGATGGTCATTGGCGTTGCACTGGCACTGCCGGCCGGGCTCTACGTTGCGGTGAACAATCTGGCGACGGTCAGTTACTCGTGGCAAGAGTCGTTGCAGTTGTCGCTGTTCCTGAAGGACACCGTTTCCGCGGAGCGCGGCACGGCGCTGGCGCGCGAGATCGGCAACGAGCCAGGCGTCGCCCGCACCCAGTTCATTTCGCGCGACCAGTCGCTCGCTGAATTCCGCGAGCTGTCCGGTTTCGGCGACGCGCTGGACTTGTTGCAGGGCAATCCGCTGCCCGCGGTGATTTCGGTGAGCCCGCAGCGCGGGCAGTCGAAAGCCGCAGTGCAAACGCTGCTGGAACGCCTGTCCGGCCTCAGCGAGGTCGAACTCGCCAAGCTGGACCAGCAATGGCTCGAACGCCTGTATGCGTTGCTGGCGATTGCAGAACGCGCGGTCGCCATCATCGCTCTGCTGCTCAGCCTCGCGGTGATGGTGATCATCGGCAACACGATCCGCCTCGACATCGAAAGCCGCCGCGAGGAAATCGAAGTCATGAAGCTGATCGGTGCGCCCGGCAGCTTTGTGCGCCGCCCGTTCCTGTACAGCGGCTTCTGGTTCGGCCTTGGCGGCGGCATCCTCGCCTGGGTGCTGGTCACCGTCGGTACCGGCATGCTGTCTGAGCCCAGTGCACAGCTGGCTGCGCTGTATGGCAGTGACTACCAGATCAATGGCCTGAGCTTCCGTGACGGTATGGCCCTTGTCGGAGCTGGCATCGTCCTTGGCTGGGCGGGGGCGTTTTTTACCGTGGCCCGCCGCCTCGCCCAGATTGAGCCGAAATAGACAAGTAATTGATTTTAAAAGATTCAATTCGCCGGTCAGCGACGCTTCAGACATATCCTTATGGCAGTTTCAGCACGAGCCCCTCGGTGCGGAACTTTGCGGGATACTTAGCACTCCATTTAGCCGAGTGCTAACATTCTGCACATGGGAGAAGTATCGATGAGTACCGCGACAGCCCTGACCCTGCGTCAGCCTACTGCCTTGGTTCCCCTGACGGGAAACCTGGATGCGTACATCGCGCACGTCAATCAGATTCCGGCGCTGGACGCCGATGGCGAGCAGCAGCTGGCCAGGAAGCTGGTGGCCGAGCAGGATCTGGCCTCTGCGCAGCAGCTGGTCATGGCCAATCTGCGCCATGTCGTGCACATCGCACGCGGTTACATGGGCTACGGCCTGCCGCTGGCGGACCTGATCCAGGAAGGCAATATCGGCCTGATGAAGGCGGTCAAGCGTTTTGACCCCGACGTCGGCGTGCGCCTGATCTCCTTCGCAGTGCATTGGATCAAGGCGGAAATTCACGAGTACGTACTGAAGAACTGGCGCATCGTGAAGATCGCGACGACCAAGGCGCAGCGCAAGCTGTTTTTCAATCTGCGCTCGGCCAAGCGCGGCCTCGGCTGGCTCAATCAGGAGCAGGCGCAGGCCATTGCAGCCGATCTCAAGGTCAAGCCGGAAGAAGTGCTGCAGATGGAAGCCCGCATGAGCGGACACGACGTCTCGTTCAGTGCCACGCCGAGCGACGACGAAGACGGTCACTATATGCCGGAGGATTACCTCAGCGATGGCAGCGACGAGATCGCCGACATCGAACAGGCCGAATGGCAGGACGCGCGAGAAAATCTGATGCGCGAGGCGCTGCTGTCCCTCGACGACCGTGCCCGCGACATTCTCCAGCGTCGCTGGCTGACCGATGGCGAGAAAGCCGGCCTGCAGGAACTCGCCAATGAGTATGGCGTATCGGCCGAACGCATCCGCCAGATCGAAGCCGCAGCGATGAAGAAGCTGCGCAAGGTGATCGAAGTCGAAGCGGCTTGATTAGAGAACGGCATCGAAAAATGCCCGCGAAAGCGGGCTTTTTTGTGCACGCTGCAGAGCTAGAATCCGATCAGCGGCGCGACGTAATGATCCACCAATAGCACCGTGAAGATGCCCATCAGGTACACGATTGAATACCCGAAGGTCCGCATCGGCAGGCCCGGTAGCGGCCACCATTTCAGGCGCACCGCGTAGTACAGGAACACGCCGCCAAGCGCCAGCGCGCCGATCAGATACAGCCAGCCGGACATGCCGGTCGCGAACGGCAGTAGCGTCACCGCGAGCAGCAGCACGGTGTAGAGCACGATCTGAGTGCGCGTGAACTCGATGCCATGCGTCACCGGCAGCATCGGGATATCGGCCTTGGCATAGTCGTCACGGCGATCAATTGCCAGCGCCCAGAAATGTGGCGGCGTCCAGATGAAGATGATCGCGAACAGGATCAGCGCATGCGCGTGCACTTCGCCGGTGACCGCAACCCAGCCGAGCACGGGTGGCGCCGCACCCGCTGCGCCGCCGATGACGATGTTCTGCGGCGTCGCGCGCTTCAGATACAGCGTGTAGACACCGGCATAGCCGATCAGCGTGAACTGGGTAAGCACTGCAGTCAGCGGATTGACCAGAAACCACAGCACGGCAAAACCGACCAGACCCAGCACCGTCGCGAAGGCGATCGACTCGGTCATCGACAAACGACCCGTGACCAGCGGCCGGCCGCAGGTGCGCGCCATGCGGGCGTCGATATTTCGGTCGATGATCTGGTTCACCGCGGCGGCAGACGCGGCCTGCAGTGCGATACCCAGCGTGCCCCACAGCAGCGCCGACAACGGCGGCAGGCCGGGCACGGCGAGGAACATGCCGACGACCGCAGTGAACACGATCAGCATGACCACACGCGGCTTGCACAGCTCGTAGTATTCGTTGAGCAATGAGCTGGGCTGCGCGCCTGGCACTTTGGATTTGCTCACTTCAGCGTCGACTCCATGCAGCGTGATTGAGCGCGACCAGCACCGCCAGCAGGATCGCGGCGCCGGCGTTGTGTGCCGCAGCGAGTGCAAGCGGCAGCTGGAACAGCACGACACTGACACCGATCGACAGCTGCACTCCCAACGCCGCAAGCACGGCAATGCCAAGCAAGCGCCAGCGACGAGCGTTCTCACGCCGCAGCAATCGCACGCCAAGCAGGAGCAAGGCCAGTGTCACGACAACGGCCCCGACGCGATGAAAGTGATGGATCGTCACCCGCGCACGCGCATCGAGGATGCCGTATTCGTAGTTGATGCCGAGGCCATGCCACAAGGTGTAGGCCGTCGGAATATCGGTCTGCGGCCAGTAGCTGCCGTGACAGGTCGGGAAATCCGGACAGGCCAGCGCCGCGTAGTTGGTGCTGGTCCAGCCACCGAGGAAAATCTGCAGCACCACCAGCAGCAATGCGACGGTCGCAAACCGGCGAATGCGCGGCGGCGTCAGCCCGATGTCGGCGTCATCCGCGCGCAGGTCGTTCTGCAGTGCGAACGAAGCATGGCGTTCGCTGCGATAGGCGCGCTCGGAGGTGGTGGGCACCTCGATCACCGCCGCGCGCGCTTGCGTACTCCAGTACAGCCACAGCAGCATCGCGAACGTCGTCATGCCGCCCAGCAGATGCCCGGTCACCACGAGCGGCTTGAGCTGCCAGGTCACGGTCCACATGCCGAGCACGCCCTGGAAGATCACCATCGCGACCAGCAGCCACGGCAACAGACGCGGCACGCCGTGCTGACGCAGGCGCAGTGAGAGCACCGCCAGCGCAACGATCAGCAAACCGAGCGCCGACGCGAGGTAACGGTGAATCATCTCCTTCCAGCCCTTGTGCGCCTCGACCGGGCGTTCAGGGAACGCAGCATTGGCGGCCTCCACATGCTGCTCATCGCTCGGCACCGTGAGATGTCCGTAGCAACCGGGCCAGTCCGGGCAGCCGAGGCCAGCATCGGACAGCCGCACATAGGCACCAAAGACGATGACGCCGAAGCACAGCAGCAGCGTCAGGAGATTGAGGCGACGAAACAGGAGCATCAGGGAAGCACCGACGAAAAGGGGAAGTTCGAGCGGCCTTCCCGTGCACATATTTTAGCGTAGCGGGGCGCTAGCCGATCTGGGAGATGCGCAGGAGCTTCTTGATGTCCTTGAGGATGCCCTTGTACTCGGCGGCGGCCGGATAAATCATCAGCCAGTTGCCGAGCGGATCGACCAGATACAGCGCCTGCGGGTCCTGCCCACCGAAGAAGCGCCGGTAGTCGGCCTCGGCGGTGTCGGACAGGAACACCAGATCCGGATGATTGGCTTTCAACTCGGCCTGCGCTGCTGTGGCATCCGCAGTCGTCGCGGTGACGTAGACACGTTGCACGCGCAGGCGCTTTTCGTTGAGCAGTGTGCGGATCTGGCGAATCTCGATCAGCTTGGTAGAGCACGTCGGATCGCAATCGGCGCTGCCGAGATAGACAAAACTCCACTTGCCACGCAGCGCACCGGGGCCGGCACCCTGCCCGGCCAGATCGAGCAGATCCGCGGACGGGATCGGCCGCGCCGGATGGATCAGCTCTCCGTAATTGGTGTGCCCTTGCGGCCGCCACTGCGGCGCGAAGAAGTAGAGAACGATCGCAGAAAACAGCGGAACGAAGAAAAGGGCTGCCAGCAGCAGGAACTGCAGGCGACCGCGGCCAGGCGCTTGGGTCATGTCGTCTTGGGTTTGAAACTGAATCGGATAAACAGCACCAGCAATACTACCGCGAACAGGAACCACTGCCCTGCATACCCGTAATGCTTGGTCGGCGACATCTCAGGTCCACTGGACCATGCGCGGACGAATCCACCCTCGGCATCTGCCGAAAGCAGCAATAGCCCGCCTGCCGTCGACTGCCCGTACAGGCAGCGCATATCTTCGATCGTCGGATACTGGACGATGCGCGGCCACGGTGCTTCAGCGCAGTTGTCCACATCAGTACGCATGCCCGGCACCGGGAAGGTACGGAAGTACCCGCTGATGCTCTGCACGCCGGTCGGCACCGGTAGCTGCGGCAGTTGCGCGCGGTCAGCGCCGGCCGGAATCCAGCCGCGATCGACCACCAGTACCCCGCCGCCATCGGCAAACACCACCGGCGTCCATACCCGATAGCCGGGCGTGCTGTCGTGTGATTGACCATCCAGCAACAGCTGCTTCTCGCCATCGTAGGTGCCGCTGGTCTGGGCGGTTTCGACCACGCCTTGCTCGGCCCAGCTGCCGGCGGATAGCGCGCGCGGCGTCTTCGATGCCGCCTTGTCGAAGCGCTCGACGATCTCGGCTTTTTCGAGCCCGCGTTGCAGCTGCCAGGCGCCCAGGGTGGAAAACAGACCGCAGATCACCAAGGTCCCGATCGCCGCCCAAAGGTTCGGCTTGAATGCCTTGTCGCCCATGTTTGTTCCCCCATCCTGCACCGCACTGCATGCGCTCTAACCGGCCGCGGGAGTGTCCTCGGGGATATGATGCACCCAATTTCCATCCATGTCGCCGCTCTACATGCTCGCCAAAGTCATCATCGTCGTCCTACTGCTCGCAATTCTGGCCTCGTTGATGACCAGCATGGTGTTTCTGGTGCGCGACCGCAGCGATCGCAAACGCACGCTGACCGGGCTCAAGGTCCGCGTCGCTCTGTCCATCACGCTGATCCTGTTTGTGCTGCTGTCCTGGCATCAGGGCTGGATTCAGCCGCACGGGATGATGCGCGCGCCGATCCCGACGACGGCGCCCTCACCCTGACAGGGGCGGGTCACGGCAAACAAAAAGGCGGCCCTGAGGCCGCCTTTTTGTTTTTCTATCTTTCAACCCAGAGGATTGAGCATTGTGAACCGGTAAAGGTCGCGTGACGCCGGAGCACGAGATGCGCCGGCGCAGCAGCTCAATCAGATCCAGTAGACAACGATGAACAGACCGATCCACACCACGTCGACGAAGTGCCAGTACCAGGCCACGCCCTCGAAACCGAAGTGCGAATCCGGCTTGAAGTGACCCTTCATCAGGCGCAGCGTGATGATGAACAGCATCAGCGTACCGAGCGTCACGTGCATGCCGTGGAACCCCGTCAGCATGAAGAACGTCGAGCCGTAGATGCCGGAGCCCATCGTCAGGTTCAGGTCGTTGTAGGCGTGGATGTATTCCTCGGCTTGGAAGAACAGGAACACCGCGCCAAGCGCTACCGTTGCCCACATCCAGAGGATGCACGCGGTGCGCTTGCTCTCCTTGAGCGCATGGTGCGCCATCGTGATCGTGACGCCGGAGGTCAGCAGGATCAGCGTGTTGACCAGCGGCACGTCGAACGCTGGAATCGTCTGGAAATCGCCGCCGAGACCGGCCGGGCCGTTCGACGGCCACACAGCCTCGAAGCCAGGCCACAGGTTGATGTTGGTCGTCAGCTCGCTACCCGCACCGGCCAGCCATGGCAGCGACAATCCGCGTGCATAGAACAAGGCCCCGAAGAACGCGGCGAAGAACATGACTTCCGAGAAGATGAACCAGGACATGCCCCAGCGATACGTACGATCCACCTGACTGCCGTACAGACCGCCTTCGCTTTCGCGGGCGATGTCTCTAAACCACAGATAGATGATGACGAACGACAGCGCTGCGCCGCCCCAGATGGGGATTGGCCCGATACGGTTGTCTTCGAGGAATCCGGAGACGCCGACGAGCATCAGCACGAGGCCAACGGTCAATGCGAACGGCCAGACGCTGGGGGCCGGGACGAAATAGCGTTCATTGCTATGAGCGGCGGGGCTACTCATGTTCTGCTCCTGAGCTTCTCTCAATTCTGCTGCAAGGCGACGTCGGAAACGCCGAAAAACGTATAGGACAACGTGACGCGATCAATAAACGCCGGCAACTCCGGGTCTATCGTGAAGACCACCGGCATCTTCTTCTCTTCGCCTGCCTTGAAGGGCTGGTTGTTGAAACAGAAGCATTCGGTCTTCTTCAGATACTTGGCGGCATCCCAGGGCGCCACCTGGGGTACAGCCTGCGCAACCAGATCGTGACTTTCGGTGTTGGTCGCAAAAAAATTCACCGTCGTCATCTGTCCCGGATGCACCGCAACGCTCGGTATCTCCGGATGAAACTTCCAGTTCCGGCCGCCGTTAACCGTCGTTGTGAACTCAACGGTCACCGTGCGGCTGGTATCAATCACCATCGGCTCGGCAGCGGCAGCCTCCAAAGCGACCTTGCCGTTGAGGCCAAAGGCCTCGCACATCATTTCGTACAGCGGTACCAGTGCAAAGCCAAATCCGAACATCCCCGCGGTCAGCACCAGCAACTGCACCAGATGCAGTTTGCTGCGCCGAACCATGCGGTGACTCACGAGTGCGTCACCTTGTAGACAAACGCGCCAAGGATCACGAACGCGAGCAGCACATGCACGGCGAACAGGATCCGGTTGGTGCGCTTGCGCTGCTGCTCGTCCACGTTCAAGGGTGCGTTCATCAGTGCAGTCACGCTCAGTGCTTCTTGTGCTCGTCATGCACCGCGGTCGATTCGGCATCGGTCAGCTGCGGCGGGTCTTCAAAGGTGTGATACGGCGCCGGCGAGGCGACCGTCCACTCCAGACCGTGCGCGCCTTCCCAGACCCGGTTCGGCAGGTTCCGCTTGCGACCACCCCAGCCGTAGCAGCTGGCGAGCATGTTGTAGACAAAGATGAACTGGGCAACGAAGAAGCCAAACGCGCCCACCGTCGACATGACGTTCCAGTCGGTGAACTGGATGGCGTAGTCCGGCACGCGGCGCTGCATGCCGGCCAGACCGGCGAAGTGCTGCGGGAAGAACGTCAGGTTGATGAAGACTGCCGACAACCAGAAGTGGGTCTTGCCCCAGAACTCGTTGTACATGCGACCGGTCCATTTCGGAATCCAGTAGTACACCGCTGCGACGATCGAGAACACCGCGCCCGGCACCAGCACGTAGTGGAAGTGCGCAACGACGAAGTAGGTATCGTGGTACTGGAAGTCGACCGGAGTCAGCGCCAGCATCAGGCCGGAGAAGCCACCGATCGAGAACAGGAACACGAAGCCGAGCGCGAACAGCATCGGCGTTTCGAAGGTCATCGAGCCACGCCACATCGTGGCAACCCAGTTGAACACCTTCACACCGGTCGGCACCGCGATCAGCATCGTCGCGAACATGAAGAAAAGTTCGCCAGCCAGCGGCATACCGACCGTGAACATGTGATGGGCCCAGACGATGAACGACAGGAACGCGATCGACGCTGTCGCGTAGACCATCGAGTCGTAGCCGAACAGCGACTTGCGGGCGAAGGTCGGGATGATCGTGCTGACGATACCGAACGCCGGCAGAATCATGATGTAGACCTCGGGGTGCCCGAAGAACCAGAAGATGTGCTGGAACATCACTGGGTCACCGCCGCCAGCCGCCGAGAAGAAGCTGGTAAGGAAGTACTTGTCGGTCAGCAGCATCGTCACCGCACCGGCGAGCACCGGCATCACCGCGATCAGCAGGTAGGCAGTGATCAGCCAGGTCCAGACGAACAGCGGCATCTTCAGCAGCGACATGCCCGGCGCGCGCATGTTGAGGATCGTGACGACCACGTTGATCGCGCCGGTGATCGACGAGATGCCCATCAAGTGCACGGCGAAGATCAGGAACGGGAATGCGGTTCCGGTCTGCAACACGAGCGGCGGATACATTGTCCAGCCACCGGCCGGCGCACCGCCCGGCATGAACAGCGTGCTGATCAGCATCGCGAAGGCGAACGGCAGGATCCAGAAACCCCAGTTGTTGACACGCGGCAACGCGAGGTCGGAGCAGCCGATCATCATCGGCACCATCCAGTTCGCGAGGCCGACGAAGCCCGGCATGACGCCGCCGAAGATCATGATCAGCGCGTGCATCGTCGTCATCTGATTGAAGAATTCAGGATCGACGAGCTGCAGGCCGGGCTGCCAGAGTTCTGCGCGAATCACCAGCGACATCAGGCCGCCGATGAAGAACATCGTGAACGAGAAGAACAGGTACAGCGTACCCAGATCCTTGTGATTGGTGGTCTTGATCCAGCGCATGATGCCCTTGTCGGGACCATGGTGGTGATCGTCATGCCCGTGGGCGTGGTCAGCGTGCGTGTCGTGGTGTGCCATTTGAAAAACTCCGGTGTCTGCTGACTCAGCGCCGAGCGGCGACCTGGGCGGGTTGAACAACACCACTGCTATTGCCCCACGAATTGCGGGCATAGGTGATGGCCGAGGCGATTTCGACATCTGACAGCTGACTCAAAGGCGGCATCAGATTCTTGCCCTTGAGCACTTGATCAATCTGGGCATCGGCAGCGCCGTTGACAACCGCGCTCTTCACCAGAGACGGGAAGGTCGGGGCCAAACCTTCGCCGTTGGCCTGATGGCAGGCGGCGCAGTTTGCCTTGTAGGCGGTCTCGCCCTTCGCGATCAGTTCTTCCTTGCTCAGGCCTGCAGCTTCGGTAGGCTTGGCTTCGCTAGCAGCGCCGCTGACAGCTGCTGCCGGTGCGGCTTCGCCGCCCTTCTGCTGGGCAAGCCAGGCGTTGTACTCGGCTTCCGGCACTGCCTTGACGACGATCGGCATGTAACCGTGATCGCGCCCACACAGTTCAGCGCAGACGCCGCGGTAGGTCCCCGGCTCGTCGATCTTGGTCCACATCTCGTTGATGTAGCCTGGGATCGCATCCTTCTTGACGGCCAGTTCGGCGACCCACCAGGCATGGATGACATCGTTGGAGGTCAGCAGGAAACGGATGCGCTTGCCGACCGGCAGGACCAGCGGGTTATCGACATCAACGAGGTAGTTCGGCACCTGGGTCACGTCGATCCCCGAGTTCAGCTGACGCGCCTTGTTGGATTCGGCAGACAGTGTCGAGAAGAAACTGACGTCCTCACCCATGTACTCGTACTGCCACTTCCACTGATAGCCGGTGATCTTCACCGTCATCTCGGCGCCGCGCGTATCTTCCATGCGGATCAACGTCTTGGCAGACGGAATCGCGATGGCGATCAGGATCACGAAGGGCAGCGTGGTCCAGATGATTTCGACCAGGGTCGATTCATGAAAATCGGCAGGCTTCGGATGGTTCGAGCGGCGATGGAAGATGATCGACCAGATCATCACGCCGAAAACCACGACGGCGATGCCGACGCAGATCCAGAAGATGTCCATGTGCAGGCCATGGACCTCGCGGCTGATCTCGGTCACACCCGTCGGCACGTTGTAGCCGCCGCTGGTTTCCGTGTACGCCTGCGCAGCCATCGCTGCGAGTGCTGCACCGGTACCTGCCGCCAGCCTGGACAGCCATCCCTTCATCGACATCATCACTCTCCCAAAGGCAAACGTACCCGGGCGCTGAAGCCCGTCGCTACCGGCCTCAAAACCCGCCGGCAGGTATCTGCAAAGTCTGACGCGCGCATCACACCGCACGCGATCCTTCATATCCGCTTGGTCAAGCCTTAACCACCGGCGCAACCCGCTACTCCGCCCGTCGCGCAAAACCGCGCAGGCCGGCGTCTCCCCGGCCGCTTTGCCGATCACCTCCGCGCTGCTGATCTGCCATGAAAAAGCACGGCGAGACAGGCACTTGGGTGTGAATCAAACAATTGTCAGACGGCGAAGCCCGACGCGCCAGCCAAAGGGGGCGGTCAGAGCCGCAGAATTGTAGTCCATGGCTGGAAAGCCGCGCAAAGCCGGATTCGGGTAGCTCGGCGGTTTGAAGTCCGTGCGATCGAACCCATCGCGTCGAATTGCACCCCATTCGACAGCCGCTGCCTATCTATAGACTTCGAACACCTCGCACCCAGGCCACCCGCCGGAGCATTCCGATGAACCGCCGCCAACTGCTTACCATCCTCGTTGGCACCGGTCTCAGCCTCGTCGCCAGCCGCCGCGCATTGGCCACCGAGCGCGCGCACGGCACCCTGGCGCTGCCCGCGAGTCATTGGCGCGAGCACCTCAGTGAGGCCGCCCATGCTGTGTTGTTCAACGAAGACACCGAGCCTCCGCGCAGCAGCCCGCTCAACAACGAGAAGCGCGACGGGACCTTCATCTGTGCGGCCTGCCTGCAACCCCTATTCAGTGCCAGGACCAAATTCGAATCCGGCACCGGCTGGCCAAGTTTCTGGCAACCGCTGCCCGACGCGATCGAAACCCGCCGTGATTTCAAACTGATCATTCCACGCACCGAGTATCACTGCGCGCGTTGCGGCGGCCACCAGGGTCATGTCTTCGACGATGGCCCGCCACCGACCGGGCTGCGGTATTGCAACAATGGCCTCTCGCTGCAATTTGTGCCCGCCGGGCAGGCGCTGCCGGGTCTGCGCTCATGACAAGACCCAGGAC